>NZ_JBEOWF010000006.1:0-275477 GCF_040295925.1 Streptomyces sp. NPDC002588 | reverse complement strand
AAGGAACGAAAGCTTCCTTTGTACTCACCCGAGATACTCTCTCAGGCTTTCCTCCGGGCTTCCCTTCGGTCTTGCGTTTCCGACTCTATCAGACCGTTTCCCGATCCGATTTCCTCGGTGCTTTCCAGGCTCCCGCTTTTGTTTCGCGGTTTCCTTTCCGGCGGTTCCGACTTTATCAGAAGTTCCAGGCCGGTCTGACCGGCCATTCGTTTTCCGATTCATCGGGGGGCTCTGCGGAATCGATGTTCCGAGATGCCGATAGATAGGTTCTCATCGCTGCCGACCGGCTTGCATCCAGTTCCAGGCAACTGTTCAAATCTACCTCCCCACGCACTCCGTGTCAACGGCTCTTGTGGGGCGAAGAGGAGACTAGCAGTTCGGCGGGTGCGTTCGCACATCAGGCGGCTGTCGGCACCGTGGCACTGCGCTCGGCGGCCTGCAGGTCCCCTGTCTCACCGGCTCGCGCGGCCCTTCCGCCGAGTACGTGGACGTACGTGAGGAAGGCCAGTTCCGCGGTCACGCCGATGGCGACCCGAGCCCAGGTGGGCAGGCCCGACGGGGTGACGAAGCCTTCGATCGCGCCGGAGACGAAGAGGACGAGGGCCAGGCCGATGGCCATGGCGATCGCGGCCCGGCCCTCTTCCGCGAGGGCGGTGCGCCGGGAGCGCGGGCCGGGGTCGATGACGGTCCAGCCGAGGCGGAGTCCGGTGCCGGCGGCGACGAAGACCGCTGTCAGTTCGAGCAGGCCGTGGGGCAGGACCAGGCCGAGGAAGGTGTCCAGTCGGCCCACCGAGGACATGAGGCCGGCGCCCACGCCGAGGTTGAGCATGTTCTGGAAGAGGATCCAGAGCACCGGCAGTCCCAGGAAGACTCCCAGGACCAGGCACATCGCGGCGGCCTGGGCGTTGTTCGTCCACACCTGGGCGGCGAACGCCGCGGCCGGGTGGCTCGAGTAGTACGTCTCGTAACGGCCGCCGGGGCGGGTGAGCTCGCGCAGTTCGTCGGGGGCGGCGATGGAGGCCTGCACTTCCGGATGGGTGCCGATCCACCATCCCAGGAGGGCGGCGACGACGGTGGAGACGAGCGCGGTGGGGACCCACCAGTGGCGCGAGCGGTAGACGGCGGCCGGGAAGCCCTGGGTGAGGAAGCGGGTGACATCGCGCCAGGAGGCCCGGCGGGTGCCGGTGACGGCACTGCGCGCGCGTGCCACCAGTTGGCTCAGGCGTCCGGTGAGCTGGGGGTCGGGGGCGCTGGACTGGATCAGGGAGAGGTGGGTGGCGGTGCGCTGGTACAGGGTGACGAGTTCGTCGGCCTCGGCGCCGGTGAGTCTGCGGTGGCGGCGCAGGAGGGCGTCGAGGCGGTCCCATTCGGCCCGGTGGGCGGAGACGAAGACGTCGAGGTCCATCGGTGTGCCTGCTCCTCGGCTGTTCGTCGGCGACCGGTGGTGGGTGTCAGCTTGTCGTACTGGGGCGCGATGTGCCCTCAGCTTGGCAGACTGACGATGGCAGGGGCAGGTCAGGGAAGGGGCGGGCGACCGTGAGCGAACTGGTGACGGGTGAGGCGGTCGCGCTTGAGCTGCAACCCGCCAGGCTGCCCAGCAGAGGGTTGGCCATGTTGCTGGATCTGGTCGTGGTTCTGGTCGTCTATGTCGTCGTGAGTGTCGCGCTGCTGTTGTCGACGGCTTCCTTGGACGAGGCGGCGCGGATCGCGGTGTCCATCGCGACGTTCCTGTTGGTGCTGGTGGGCGGCCCGATCGCGGTGGAGACGCTGAGTCACGGGCGGTCCCTGGGGAAGATGGCGTGCGGGCTGCGTGTGGTGCGGGACGACGGCGGGCCGATCCGGTTCCGGCATGCGCTGGTGCGGGGTGCGCTGGGGGTGGTGGAGATCCTGCTGACGTTCGGGGTGGTGGCGTGTGTCGCCTCGCTGGTGTCGGCGCGGGGGCGGCGGCTGGGGGATGTGTTCGCCGGGACTCTGGTGGTGCGGGAACGGGTGCCCGTGGCGGGGGGCGGAGGCTTCGTGCCGCCCCCTCCGTGGCTGGCGGGACGGTTCCAGGGGCTCGATCTGTCGGCGGTGCCGGACGCGCTGTGGTTGGCGATCCGTCAGTGCCTGGGGCGGATGAACCAGCTGGATGCGCAGGTGGGGTGGGCGATGGCTGCGCGGCTGGCGGGTGACCTCGCGGAGCTGACGGGTGCGCCGGTGCCGCCGGGGGTGCCCCCGGCCGCGTTTCTGGCGGCGGTGGTGCAGGAGCGGCAGGTCCGGGAGGCGCGGCGGGCCTTCGGAAGTGGTCCGGCCGGCGGGGGCGCTGTGGCGGGGACGGCTGGTGTGTCCGGGCCACCGGCGCCGTACGGGCCGCCCGGGCCTTCTCGTCCTACGGCGATGCCCTCGCTCGGGCAGTCGTTTCCTCATGGTCCTGTCGCCCCGTCGTCCGTGGCCGGGCCGGGGGCGTCGGAGCGGGAGCGGGGCGAGGGGCGGGGCAGCGGGTTCGTGCCGCCGGCGTAGGGCTGTCCGGGGGCTGTTGGGCGGGGTGCGCCGGTCGGGTTCAGGTGAACGTCGACGGGGGTGATTCGAGGTCTTCGAGTTCGATGCCGGGGGCTGCGAGGACGACGTCGCCGGCGATGTGGACGGTGTGCCGATCGCCGGTGTCCAGGGCTGTGACCTGGTATTCGTCCACGGTCAGGGGGGCGTTGTCAGTGGCGTGTGTTTGTCTTTTCACCAGGGCCCAGGACTGGTCGACGGTGCGTGGGGCGAGGACCGGGTCGGTGAGGGCGACGAGGCGTACGCGGGTCGCGGGCGTGGAGGGGGTGAGGCGCAGGAGGCGGGTGGTGGCGATGAGGAACGCGGGGGAGGTGCCGGTGAAGGCGTGGGCGGGGGCGTTGCCTTCCGTGGCGTGGGTGCCGGTGGGGTCGGTGCGGACCCAGGTGACGCCGTCCAGGGCAGCGCCGCGTACCTGCCAGCTGTTCGCGTGGAGTTCGAGGCGGAGGGGGCGGCCGAGGTCGTCGAGGGTGAGGTCGACGGAGCCGGTGTGATCGCCCGTTGGGGTGGTCAGCTGGGAGACATAGCGCCAGCCGGAGGGGCCGGGGGCGCACTGGAAGTGTTCGTGTGCGAGGGGGGTGTGATCGTGCGGATCGTGGAGCGAATAGCGGCCGCGGGGCATGGGGGTCCTGGGGTCTGACGGGCTGGTCGGGCGCCGCGGCGGTCCGGCCGAGGGCCGAAGGGGCAGGCCCCCGACACGGGGGTGCGGGGGCCTGTCTCTGAGGTACTGCTACTGCGGCTGCGGCGCGCGGGTGCGCGCCGCAGGCTCAGTAGCGGTAGTGGTCCGGCTTGTACGGGCCGTCGACATCGACGCCGATGTAGGCGGCCTGCTCGGGGCGGAGGGTCGTCAGCTTGACGCCGAGGGCGTCCAGGTGGAGGCGGGCGACCTTCTCGTCCAGGTGCTTGGGCAACGTGTAGACGCCCACCGGGTACTCGTCGGGCTTGGTGAACAGCTCGATCTGGGCCAGCGTCTGGTCCGCGAAGGAGTTGGACATCACGAACGACGGGTGGCCGGTGGCGTTGCCCAGGTTCAGCAGGCGGCCCTCGGACAGGACGATGATGACCTTGCCGTCGGGGAAGGTCCAGGTGTGGACCTGGGGCTTGACCTCGTCCTTGACGATGCCGGGGGTCTTGGCGAGGCCGGCCATGTCGATCTCGTTGTCGAAGTGGCCGATGTTGCCGACGATGGCCTGGTGCTTCATCTTGGCCATGTCGGAGGCCATGATGATGTCCTTGTTGCCGGTCGTGGTGATGAAGATGTCGGCCTTGTCGATGACGTCGTCGAGGGTCGCGACCTGGTAGCCGTCCATCGCGGCCTGGAGGGCGCAGATGGGGTCGATCTCGGTGACGATGACGCGGGCGCCCTGGCCGCGCAGGGACTCCGCGCAGCCCTTGCCGACGTCGCCGTAGCCGAAGACGACGGCGGTCTTGCCGCCGATGAGGACGTCGGTGGCGCGGTTGATGCCGTCGATGAGGGAGTGGCGGCAGCCGTACTTGTTGTCGAACTTCGACTTGGTGACGGCGTCGTTGACGTTGATCGCCGGGAAGAGGAGAGCGCCGTCGCGCTGCATCTCGTAGAGGCGGTGGACGCCGGTGGTGGTCTCCTCGGTGACACCGCGGATCTCCGAGGCGAGCTGGGTCCACTTCTGGGAGCCGTCGGTGATGGTGCGGTTGAGGAGTTCGAGGACGACGCGGTGCTCCTCGTTCTCGGCGGTGTCGACGGAGGGGACCTTGCCGGCCTTCTCGTACTCGACGCCCTTGTGGACGAGGAGGGTGGCGTCACCGCCGTCGTCGAGGATCATGTTGGGGCCGCCGGTGGGGCTGTCCGGCCAGGTCAGGGCCTGCTCGGTGCACCACCAGTACTCCTCCAGCGTCTCGCCCTTCCAGGCGAAGACCGGGACGCCCTGCGGGTTGTCCACGGTGCCGTTCGGGCCGACGGCGATGGCGGCGGCCGCGTGGTCCTGGGTGGAGAAGATGTTGCAGGAGGCCCAGCGGACCTGGGCGCCGAGGGCGACCAGGGTCTCGATGAGGACGGCGGTCTGCACGGTCATGTGCAGGGAGCCGGTGACGCGGGCGCCGGCGAGGGGCTGGGCCTCGGCGTACTCCTTGCGGATGGCCATGAGGCCGGGCATCTCGTGCTCGGCGAGGGTGATCTCCTTGCGGCCGAAGGTGGCCAGGGAGAGGTCGGCGACCTTGAAGTCCTGTCGGTTGTCGACAGTCGTCATGGTGGGCTGCTCCTCGGGGTTGGGGCGAGGTGTGGGCAGGGCTGGTCTGCGCGGCGGCGGACACAGGGGTGCCCGAAGAGGACACAGGCATGCCCGCGTGCGCGCAGCGCAGTCCGTCGGAGGCCCTCTCTCCCTCGGTCGGTCCGTATCTGGACCGCCCGACCGCCATCAGCAGCGACGTCTGGCTTCGTCCCAAGCTACACCGGTCGGCCGGGGCGGCCCCAGTCCGCCTCCGAATACATCGAGCCGATCACGGAGTGTCGTCCGGTGCGCCGTCGGGGTGGCGTCGGACGTTCTGGTCGGGCGGCGTGGCGGCGGTGACCGGCCGCCGTGAGGTGTGGAACAGGCGACAACGGACCAGGTCATGCTGAGACTTTTGCTTGTTGGGCGGCTGGGGCAAGTGATGGGGGATGTGCAGAGATCGGAACACCTGATCGATCTTGCGGGGGCGTCGGAGACGGCGTGTCCGCGTGACAATGACGTTAGGAGATCGACGTGACCAATCCGGCCGGACCTCCCTCCACGGGCGGCGGCGACGGCGGGCGGCGGAGGTTGAAGCTGCTCGCGGTGACCGCGTGCCCGACGGGCATCGCCCACACCTACATGGCCGCGGAGAAGCTCGCGCAGGCCGCCGAGAGCCGTGGCATCGACATGAAGGTGGAGACGCAGGGATCCATCGGGGTCGAGAACGTCCTCGACGACAACGATGTCAGCAGTGCGGACGGTGTCATCGTCGCCGCGGACAAGGACGTGGACCTGAGCCGCTTCGTGGGCAAGCGGGTTCTGAGCGTGGGGGTGGCGGAGGGGATTCGCCACCCTGAGCGGTTGATCGAGCGGGTGCGGTCGGCGCCTGTCCACACGGGGGGCGCCGCTCCGGCCGCGTCGTCGTCGGGCGGCAAGGAGCGGAGTGTCACGTACAAGGCGTTGATGAACGGGGTCAGCTACATGATCCCGTTCGTGGTGGTCGGCGGGCTGCTGATCGCGATCTCGCTGTCGCTCGGCGGGCACACCGACCCGTCCGGCGGTCTGGTCATCCCGAAGGACTCCTTCTGGATGGACATCAACAACATCGGTGTCATCGGCTTCACGCTGATGGTGCCGATCCTGTCCGGCTACATCGCCTATGCCATCGGCGACCGGCCGGCGCTGGTGCCCGGCATGATCGGTGGCTGGATCGCCAACACGGGGTCGCTGTACGACTCGAAGGCGGGCGCCGGGTTCATCGGGGCGATCGTGACCGGGTTCCTCGCCGGGTACGTGGTGCTGTGGATCAAGAAGGTCAGGGTGCCGAAGTTCGTGCAGCCGATCATGCCGATCATCGTGATCCCGATCGTGGCGACCACGGCGCTGGGGCTGTTCTTCATCTACGTCATCGGGAAGCCGATCTCCTGGGTGTTCGAGCATCTGACCAGTTGGCTCACGGGGATGACGGGCACGAGCGCGATCCTGCTCGGCGCGATTCTGGGGCTCATGATCGCGTTCGACATGGGTGGGCCGGTCAACAAGACGGCGTTCCTTTTCGGCGCGGGGCTCATCGCGACCGGCAACCAGACGGTCATGGGCATGTGCGCGGCCGCGATCCCGGTCATGCCGCTGGGGCAGGGTCTGGCCACGCTGGTACGGAAGCAGATCTACACCGATCAGGAGCGGGAGACCGGCCTGGCCTCGCTGTTCATGGGGTGCTTCGGGATCTCCGAGGGCGCGATCCCGTTCGCGGCGGCGCGGCCCGCGCAGGTCATTCCGGCCAACATGCTCGGTGGCGCGACGGCGGGTGCGATCGCCGGTGTCGCCGGGGTGGAGGACGCGGTGCCGCACGGCGGGCCGATCGTGGCGGTGCTGGGTGCGGTGAGCGGGGTCCCGATGTTCTTCGTGGCCGTGGTGATCGGCACGGTGGTCACCGCGGTGACGACGATCGCGCTGATCGACGTCAGTGACCGCAAGCGCAAGGGTGCGCCGGTGGCCGGACCGGGTGTGACGGGGCTGCTCGAGCCCGCGCTGGTCGGGGTCGGCACCGGTGCGGCGGGGGCCGGGGCGGCCGGGGCCGTGGTGGCGCAGAGGGTCGTGGCGTCGGGTGCTCCCGCCGCGGAGGCCGCGCCGGCCGGGGCTCCGGAGGGCACCGGCGGCGGCACGGACGCCGATGGCGGAGTCCTCTCCGGCTATCTCACCGGGCAGACCGTGCGGGTCGGCCTCGGCGCCCGTGACAAGGAGGCCGCCGTCCGGGAGATGGCGGAGCTGCTCGCCCGGTCCGGCAAGGTGGCGGACGTGGACGAGCTGGTCGCCACCGCGTTGCGGCGGGAGGAGCAGGGCACTACCGGGCTCGGGGAGGAGATCGCGATTCCGCACGCCAAGACGGATGCGGTGACCGCCCCAGTCGTCGGGTTCGCACGGTCCGCGGAGGGCGTCGAGTGGGGCTCGCTGGACGGTACGAAGGCCAGGCTGGTCTTCATGATCGCCGTGCCGGAGGCGGCCGCGGGCGATGAACATCTGCGGATCCTGGCGCTGTTGTCGCGGAGGCTGATGGATCCCGGGTTCCGGGAACGGCTCACGGCGGCGCCGGACGAGAGGGCGGTGCTGGATGTGCTGAGCGAGATCCGGTGAGTGACGGGACCGCGTCCCTGTGCGGGGCGCGGTCCCGCACAGCCGTTTCGGAGGGGCTCTCAGTGTCCGGCGGGGTGCTGGGTGGGGCCGCCGGGGGTGGCC
Source organism: Streptomyces sp. NPDC002588 (assembly GCF_040295925.1). Classification (NCBI taxonomy): domain Bacteria; kingdom Bacillati; phylum Actinomycetota; class Actinomycetes; order Kitasatosporales; family Streptomycetaceae; genus Streptomyces; species Streptomyces sp. NPDC002588. The sequence continues at coordinate 268,020 of NZ_JBEOWF010000006.1, read as the reverse complement.
TCGGGGTCGGGGCCCTTGGCGGCTTCGGCCTCGCTGTAGATGTCGGGTTCGAGGTAGATGACGCGGGCGATGGGGACGGCCTTGCGGATGCGGGCCTCGGCGGCGTTGATGGCGGTGGCGACTTCGGTGGCGGTGTCGTCGTGCTGGACGGCGACCTTGGCGGCGACGAGGAGTTCCTCGGGGCCGAGGTGGAGGGTGCGCATGTGGATGATGCCGGTGACGGTTTCGCCGTCGACGATCGCGGCCTCGATCTTCTGGACGTCTTCGAGGCCGGCGGCCTCGCCGAGGAGGAGGGACTTGGTCTCGGCGGCGAGAACGAGGGCGATGAGGACGAGGAGGACGCCGATGCAGACGGTGCCGATGCCGTCCCAGATGCCGTCGCCGGTGAGGAGGGCGAGGCCGACGCCGCCGAGGGCGAGGATCAGGCCGATGAGCGCGCCGAAGTCCTCGAGGAGGACGACGGGCAGTTCGGGGGCCTTGGCGCGGCGGATGAACTGGGACCAGGAGAGGCCGCCGCGGAGTTCGTTGGACTCCTTGATCGCGGTGCGGAAGGAGAAGCCCTCGGCGATGATCGCGAAGGCGAGGACGCCGACCGGCCAGTACCAGTGTTCCAGTTCGTGGGGGTGCTTGATCTTCTCGTAGCCCTCGTAGATGGCGAACATGCCGCCGACGGAGAAGAGGACGATGGAGACGAGGAAGGCGTAGATGTAGCGCTCGCGGCCGTAGCCGAAGGGGTGCTGGGGGGTGGCTTCGCGTTGGGCCTTCTTGCCGCCGACGAGGAGGAGGGCCTGGTTGCCGGAGTCGGCGAGGGAGTGCACGCCCTCGGCGAGCATCGACGACGAGCCGCTGAAGGCGAACGCCACGAACTTCGATGCCGCGATCGCGAGGTTGGCTCCGAGTGCCGCCACGATCGCCCTGGTGCCGCCTGACGCGCTCATGAGTTCGCGTTGTCCCTTCGCCTTCGTATGTCCTGGTCGGCGTCGCCGTTCAGGCCTTTGCCCGTCCTTTGCCGGTGGGTCATTCTTGCAGCCCGGTCCGGGGACGGTTCGTCAGGTATCCACAAGGACGGTCCGACAATCGGTTCAGATGACCACGGTGGCCCGGAAGAGGGTGCCCACTCCGGACACCTCCGCCTTGTCGCCGGCCGGGACGAAGACCGACTGGCCGGGTGCCAGTTCGTGCTCGCCCGCGGTCACCTTCCCTGCGGTGCAGAGCAGGATCTGCGGGGTGGGGAGGGTGAGGTCGTGGGCGGAGGCGCCCTCGGGCAGCACGTACCGGGACAGGCGGAACTCGTCGATCGGGGTGTCGTAGACCTCTTCGCCGTCGGGTGAGGCCTCCGGGCGCAGGACGCCGGGGTCGCTCGCCTCGAAGCGGACGATGCGCAGGAGTTCGGGGACGTCGACGTGCTTGGGAGTGAGGCCGCAGCGCAGGACGTTGTCGGAGTTGGCCATGATCTCGACGCCGAGGCCGTCCAGGTAGGCGTGCGGGATGCCGGCGCCGAGGAACAGGGCCTCTCCGGGCTGGAGCCGGACGTGGTTGAGGAGCATGGCGGCGATGACGCCGGGGTCGCCGGGGTAGTGGTGGGCGATGCCGGCGTAGGGGGTGTAGTCGCCGCCCAGGCGGTCGCAGGCGGCTGCGGCGGCCGTGACGGTGTGGGCCATCTCCTCGGGGTCGGCGGTGAGGACGGCGGTGAGGACCTCGCGCAGGGCCGCTTCCTCGGGGCGGGCGTGCAGAAGGTCGACGTAGGGCTTGAGCGAGTCGACGCCGAGGCCGTCCAGGAGGGCGGCGGCCTCGAGCGGGGGGCGGAAGCCGCACAGGCCGTCGAACTCGGTGAGGGCGCAGATGAGTTCGGGCTTGTGGTTGGCGTCCTTGTAGTTGCGGTGCGGGGCGTCGACGGGGATGCCGCGGCGCTCTTCGTCCTCGTAACCCTCTTCGGCCTGTCGGCGGTCCGGGTGGACCTGGAGGGAGAGGGGGGCGCCCGCGGCGAGGAGTTTGAGGAGGAAGGGGAGGCGGGGGCCGAACTTGGTGACGGCCGGCGCGCCGAGTTCCTTCCGCGGGTCGGTGCCGATGACCTCGACGAGTGTGCCGCGCTCCGTGCGGGAGGGGGCGCCGGCGTGGGCACCCATCCACATCTCCGCCTGTGGTTCGCCGGTCGGCTCGGTGCCGAGCAGGTTGGGGATCGCGGTGGGGGAACCCCAGGCGTAGGGGCGGATGGTGTTGTCGAGGCGGTCCATGCGGTTCTCTGCCTGTCTGTCCGGCCGGCTGGTGGTACCGGCTGGTTGTGTCGTCGGTTCCGGGTCCTCGGATCAAGCCTGTGAAGCGAGCGCCAGGTAAACGGCGGCGAAATCCGTGGTGGCGATCAGTTCGGCGAGGGTGACGAGTTCGTCGCCGTCCTCCGGTTCGAGTTCGCTGATCGGTGTGTCGTGGCTGAGGGCCAGGTCGCGGGCGCTGGGGGCGGCGGTGAGGCCGCCGATCGGCCGGTCGCGGAGCAGCACCACGCGCGCGTGCAGGGCGGGGGGTTCCTCGACGCGGTCGCGGAAGAAGTCGTCGGGGTCGGCGCTGGCGGCGAGGGGGCCGGCGAGCAGGGCGCTGTGTTCGGCGAGGGCCTCGGGGAGTTCGGCGACGAGGGCGGGGCGGCCGGCGAGTTCGGCGAGGGCGGCGGCGAAGCGGCGGCCCGCGGGGCCCGCCGAGGTGCCCTCGGTCCAGATCACCGGGAGGGCGTCGGCGAGTTCGGCGGCGAGGGTCTTCGCCGGGTTGCTGTACGTCGCGATGGCGGGGCCGCAGCGTTCGGCGACCTGGTCGAGACGGTCGGCGACCTTCTCGAGCGCCTCGGCGGGGGCGGAGAGCAGGGCGATGCGGTCGAGGAGCGCGAGGAGCGGGGTGAGGAGGGCCCACAGGACGCCGGGGGCGGAGGCGGCGACGGGGGGCTGCTCGTCCTGTTCGTACGGGGCGGTCGCGAGCGGTACGAACAGGCCGTGCGTGGCGCCGGCCGCCTCGCTGAGGGGGGTACGGGCGGGGGCCACGGCGACGACGGTGCAGCCTCGTCGGTAGGCCTGCTCGGAGAGGAGGGAGAGGCCGGGCTCGGTGCCGTCCGGGGTGGCGATGAGGAGGAGGTCGACGGAGCCGGCCCAGCCGGGGAGGTCCCAGCGCAGGGCGCCCGCGGCGGGGGCGACGCCGGTGGGGGCGAGGCGGGTGACGGGGCAGGCGGCGCCGGCGAGGGTGCCGAGGAGGTCGGCCACGCAGGTGGCGGCGGCGCCGGGGCCCGCGATGAGGATCGCCCGGGGGCGGCCGTCCGGTTTGAGGGCGTGCACTCCGGCCTCGGCGGCGTGGCGGGCGGCGGTGCGGACGCGGGCGCCGGCTTCGGCCGCGCCGCGCAGGAGGGCACGGTGGTCGGCCTCGGCGAGGGCCTCCGGCGTGTCGAGCAGCGAGTCGTCGAGCATGGCGGGAGTCTCCGATCGCCGGGCGGGGCGGGGCGGGTTCGGGCTGGGGGCGGGCCTGGGCCGGGGCGGATGGCCGGGGACTGCGCGGGGGGCGCGAGCCGGACTCCGCGGGGCGGGTCAGGCGGGGCGGCGGGCCTCGTCGACGAGGAGGACGGGGATGCCGTCGCGGACGGGGTACGCGAGACCGCAGTCCTGGCCGGTGCAGATCAGCTCGGAATCCTGCTCCTTGAGAGGGGCGTGGCAGGCCGGGCAGGCGAGGATCTCCAGGAGGCCGGCTTCGAGCGGCATGGGGGGTCCTTTCGGGGGTCGGACGGGCTGGGCCGGGGTGTGCGGATGTGCCTGGTCAGGGTACCGCTGGTGCGGGTGTGGTGGTGGGGTGCCGCCGGTTCGCTCCCCGATGTTCCCCACCCCGCCCGAGAGTTCGGCCCCGCCCCGGGGGCTCAGCCCCGGATGATCGACAGTGCCTCGTCCCTGATCTTGGCCATGGTGGGTTCGTCCCGGGCTTCCGCGTTGAGGCGGAGGAGGGGTTCCGTGTTGGAGGGGCGGACGTTGAACCACCAGTCGGTGGAGGTGACGGTGAGGCCGTCGAGTTCGTCGAAGGCGATGTCCGGTCGGTCGCCGTAGGCCGCCTTGATCGCCGCGATGCGGGCCGCCTGGTCGGTGACCGTGGAGTTGATCTCGCCGGACCCCGTGTACCGGTCGTAGGCGGAGACCAGGGAGGAGAGGGGGTTCTCCTGGCCGCCGAGGGCGGCGAGGACGTGGAGGGCCGCCAGCATGCCCGTGTCGGCGTTCCAGAAGTCCTTGAAGTAGTAGTGGGCGGAGTGTTCGCCGCCGAAGACGGCGCCGGAGCGGGCCATCTCCGCCTTGATGAAGGAGTGGCCGACCCGGGTGCGGACCGCGGTGCCGCCGTTCTCCCGCACCACCTCGGGGACGGTCCAGGACGTGATCAGGTTGTGGATGATCGTGCCCTTGCCGCCGTGCCTGGCCAGTTCGCGGACGGCGACCAGGGCGGTGATCGCGGACGGGGAGACCGGCTCGCCCCGTTCGTCGATCACGAAGCAGCGGTCGGCGTCGCCGTCGAAGGCGAGGCCCAGGTCGGCCGACTCCTCACGGACGCGTTTCTGCAGGTCCACGAGGTTGGCCGGGTCGAGGGGGTTGGCCTCGTGGTTGGGGAAGGTGCCGTCGAGTTCGAAGTACATCGGGACGACGGTCAGGGGGAGGCCGTCGAAGACGGTGGGGACGGTGTGGCCGCCCATGCCGTTGCCCGCGTCGACGACGACCTTCAGGGGGCGGATGGAGGTCAGGTCGACGAGTGAGCGCAGGTACGCCGCGTAGTCCTTCAACGTGTCGGTCCGGGTGACGGTTCCCGGCACGGAGGAGGGCTCGGGAGCGCCGGTCCCGGTCCAGCGCTCCACCAGGGCGCGGATCTCCGCCAGGCCCGTGTCCTGGCCGACGGGGGCGGCGCCGGCGCGGCACAGTTTGATGCCGTTGTACCGGGCCGGGTTGTGGGAGGCGGTGAACATCGCGCCGGGCAGGTTCAGGGCGCCCGAGGCGTAGTAGAGCTGGTCCGTGGAGCACAGGCCGATCTCCGTGACGTCTACGCCGAGTGCGGCGGCGCCGCGGGCGAAGGCGCCGCTCAGGCCGGGCGAGGAAGGACGCATGTCATGGCCGACGACGATCGCCCGGGCGGCGGTCACCTGGGCGAAGGCCGCTCCGAAGAGTTCCGCGAGGGACTCGTCCCACTGGTCCGGGACCACTCCGCGTACGTCGTACGCCTTCACGATCTGCGACAGATCAGCAGCCACGGCAAACCTTCCTGGAAGTCCTGTGCAGTGGCCACAAACTACCCGGATCGGTTCGCCCTCCGCCGTGAGTCCCCCCGGCGGACCCGCAGAAGCAGCCGTGCGCGCTAATGAGCGCGTCTGCGACAGGCGTGCGGGTGTCAGTTGTCCGGCGAGCGCAGCACCCGCAGATGGCCGCGGCGGGCGACCTCCATCGGGTCCGCCCTGCGTCCGCCGCCGGCCTGCGCCGCGCGCTCCTGCGGGCGGGCCGCCTCGCGAACGGCGTTGGCAAGCGCTTCCAGATCGTCGCCGCTGGGGCGCGCGGGAGCCGAGCCGTCGAGCAGTCGGACGACCTCCCAGCCGCGGGGGGCGGTGAGGCGCTCGGAGTGCTCGGCGCACAGGTCGTAGCAGTGGGGTTCGGCGTAGGTGGCGAGCGGGCCGAGGACCGCGGTCGAGTCGGCGTAGACGTACGTCAGCGTCGCGACGGCGGGTCGGCCGCAGGCGGTTCGCGAACAGCGACGTACAGGGCTCACGACGTTGGACGGTACCGCACTCTTGAGCGGGCCGCGACGACTCTCCACCAGGTCACTCCACCGTGTCGTGTTGTGCAACGCCCCACGGGCCTCACCAGTCATACCCCGCTGACCTGCACTGACACCAGTCCTTGACGGCAGGAGGAATCAAGGCCGCGACCGTCCACCCGGACAAAGGGCATCAATTGTCATGAGTTTCCCGGTCTCGGAGAGATACGGAATCGAGCCCAACCTTGGCTGGAATGGTCATCCCGCGACATGGGGTACGCGACGGCCGGGACGCCCCGGGATGCCGCGCGGGGCCGGGCACCCGGTCGCGGCGGGGTCTACGCTTCAGTAGTGATGGACAACCCCGTACCACCCCGTGCCACCGGCCCCGGGCCCCGCCGCCGCGATCGTCACGGCCGGGGCATGCGGGGCCCGATCGCGCCCCCTCAGGTGCCGTTGGCCGCCAGCCGCGCCGAGGCGTTCGCCGATCTGGTGCAGGACTCCGTGGAGCGGCTGGAGCGGCGCTGGCCGCAGCTGGCCGACATCGACTTCGTGGTCCTCGAGGTGCCGCGGCCGGCCGCGGCCGGGGAGCCGTGGAACGACGAGGCGGTGCCGCTCGGCGGGACGGTCCCCTCGCGTGAGGGACGGCGGGCCCGGGTGGTCGTCTACCGGCGGCCGGTGGAGATCCGCACCAAGGGACGCGACGAACGGGCCGCGCTGGTCCACGAGATCGTCGTGGAGCAGGTGGCGGAACTGCTGGGGCTGACCCCGGAGACGGTGGATCCGCGCTACGGCGAGGACTGACCGCCGCCCCCGGGAGCCGGCGGGGCTACTTCTGCAGTACCGCGACGTCCTCGTCCGCGGCCGGGACCTCGACCGTGCCGCGGTCGTCCGGGAGGGTCTGGATCGTGAAGCCCCGGACGCCCTCCTTGTCCGCCGCCAGGGTGCGCGCGGCGTAGACCGGGGTGGCGCCGAGAGGTTCCACGGTCAGGGCGAACGTGCCCTTCAGGCCTTCCGGGACGGGGAGTTCGACGTTCTCAGTGGTGCCGGACCTGATCGTGTACGTCTTGGACACGGCCGTTCCGCCCTCACTGCCCGCGGAGGCCGTGACCTTCACCTTGGCGGTGCCCTTCGGCGCGGTCAGGGAGAGCGTGGAGCCCTTGGCGGTGTTGTCGGCGGCGGACGCGCGCGCGGCGACCGGCCCGGTCGCCGGGATGAACGCCGACTCCTGGCCGGAGCCCTTGCCGCGCAGGACCCGGACGGCCGCGACGACCGGCGTCGACGTCCCGGTCGGGGTCAGGACCAGCGAACCGGCCTCCCCGCGCGTGACGTCGCCCAGGTCGACGGCGGCCGTCATGCCCGCCTTGACGTGCAGCGTCTCGTGTCCGGCCGGGGTGATCGGGCCGGTGGGCGAGGCGAGTTGGACCTTCAGGTCGGCGTCGGTGTCGCCCGGCGCGAAGGCGACCAGCCGGACGGCGGTGGCGTCCGCGGGGATGCCGGGGATGACCAGGCTGCTCGACGGGTCGGTGGCGGAGGCCAGCCAGTCGCCGCCGAGTTTGTCGTCCAGGGCCTGGACCGAGGCGCCGACGCGGCCGCTGCGCACGTTGACGTGGACGGTGAGGTCCTCCTGCTTCTCGTCCGTGAGCGTGGACAGCAGGATCGGCTCGCTGGAGTTCGGCGGGACCGTGATGCCCTCCCCCACCGTGGTCTTTACGGCGCCGTCCTTGCCGTAGAGCTCGATGTCGGCGACGGCGGCGGAGTCGTCCGGGTTGGTGAGGTGGACGTAGTCGGTGCGGTCGGCGGCCGTGCTGACGCCCGGGAACCAGAACTCGGTGTCGGCCGGGGTGCAGGTGACGCCCTGCAGTCCGCGGCCGGTTCCGGCGGCGACCTCGGTGGTCTCCTGGACCGTCCAGCCGGGCGCGGACCTGCCCTCGGCGGTGCCCACGAGGGCGGGCGAGTCGCCGCCGGAGGTGTCCCCGGTGGCCGGGGTGCCGGGCGCCTTGGGGGTCACGACGGGCTTTTCGGCCTTCTCCGTCTTGTCCGTCTTCTTCTCGTCCTTGTTCTTGTTCTCGTCCTTGTTCTTGTCCCCGTCCCCGTTGCTCGCGTCGTCTTCGCCCGTGTCCTCGGTGGCGGCGGTGAGTTCGGCGGTGCCGTCGCTGCCGGTGCCCTTCGTGACGGGCGTGAAGGACGTGTACGTCGTCTCGGCGATGTCGGAGGTGCTGGGCGCCGGGCAGAGCAGGCTCGTGCGCTCCACGGGCAGCACGGCGGCCGCCTTGGCCGTGCCGTCGCCGCCGGGGGCGGCGGGCTCGTTGAGCGTGGCGAACCCGGTGACGGCGGCCAGCGCGGCCGTGCCGGCGATCAGGGACAGGGTGGTGCGGTTCACTGCTGGCTCCCGTCGGGACGCTCGCTGCCGGTGCCGTGGGGGTGCTGCGCCGGGTCGTTCGCCGGGTCGTTGGCCGGGTCGTAGCCCTGGTCGCCGTAGCTCTGGTCGCCGTAGGCCTGGTCGTAGCCGTAGGTCTGCTCGTAGGGCGCCTGCCGGCCCTGGCCGTCGTAGGCGTACGGGTCGTACTGGCCGGCCTGGTAGGGGTCGTAGGTCTGCTGGTCGTAGTTCTGCTGGTCGTAGGTGCCCGCCTGGTACTGCTGGGCGCCCTGGTACTGCTCCCCCGGGTAACCGCCGTACTCGGCGCCCGCGTAGCTCGGCTGGTCCCAGTCGGCGTAGGACTGCTGCTGCGGGATCGCGGCCGGGGTCTCCTGCGCCGGCTCCGGCTCCTGCTGCTGCGGGGGCGGGAAGTCGTCGTCCTGGGCGGCGGCTTCCTCGGACTCCTCGGCCTGGGCGCGCAGGCGGCGGGCGCGGCGGCCCTCGCCCTCGGTGGCCTGGGCGGGGACCGGCTGCTCCTCGGGGAGGTCGTCGTCGACGTCGCGGCGGCGGCCGGGCAGGGCGAGCACGACCAGGACGAGGGCGAGGAAGCCCTGCGCCCACAGCCAGGCGGTGTGGGTGAACGGGTCGTCGTAGGTGACGTCCAGCTTCCCGCCGGAAGCGGGGAGTTCGAAGCCCTGGGCCCAGCCGTCGACGGTGGTGCGGGCGAGCGGCCTGCCGTCCAGGGTGGCGCTCCAGCCCTCGGCGGTCGCGTCGGCAAGGCGCAGGATCCGGCCGTCCGCGCCGGCCGGGATGGTGGTGTGGATGTCGACCGGGCCGGCGGCGACCGGGGTCGCCGTGCCCTTGCCGGAGGCGGCGACGATCGCCGCGCGGGAGACCTCCTGGTCGATCCGCCACAGGGCGCTGCCGTCCTGCTGGCTGAGCCGGCTCAGGCCGGGGGTCGCGTCCAGGACACGGGTGATCTCGCGGGGCGCGCCCTTGTGGACGAGGACGTAGCGCACGGCGAACTTGCCGAGCTGGTCGGTCTGGTCGGCACCGGAGCCGGCGACGAGGTTGGCGACGACCTTGTCGAGCGCGGCGTTCTCGCCGTCGGCGGCGGCGAGTTCGGCGTCGCCGAGGCGGGCGCCGGAGCCGCGGACCAGCATGTAGTCGACGCGCGCGGCGGAGTCGCTGTCGAGGACGAGGGTGCGGGCCTGGTCGCGGGTGCCGGCCTCCTCGGCGACGAACGCGGGAACCTGCACGGGGTCGCGGCGCTCCAGCGGGCCGTCGGCGCCGCCGATCATCCAGCCCGCGGCGAGGAGCAGGGGGCCCGCGGCGGAGGCGAAGGCGATGAGGGCGGCCACCGGCTGGCGCCAGCCGAAGCTCTGCTCGGCGACCCGCGCGCGTGCGCCGTCGGCGCCGATGACCGCGGCGGCCAGGAGGGCGATGCCGTAGACGAGGGTGGCGGGGCCGGCCCAGGTGGAGGCGTTGGACAGGACGGCGAAGACGAGGGCGACCAGGGCGACCGCCCAGGCCGTCCAGATTCCGGACTGACGCTCGGTGCGCAGCAGGGCCGCGAGGGCGGCGAGGACGATGCCGATGAGCATCAGCCCGTCGACCGTGCCGGGTCCGCCGGGGCTGGCGGCGAGCAGGTCGACCGCGGAGGCGGTGGACGGGGCGTGGTCCAGGCCGGCCTGGGTGAAGAAACCGGTCGGCAGGAGCGTCAGCGACCAGGGGGCGAGGATCAGCAGGGGGGTGCCGAGCTGGGCCAGGAAGCGCAGACCGTAGGCGGTGATGTCGGTGCGGCGCACGGCGAGGACGGCGAGGCCGAGGACGAGCGCGAGGGGCCAGACGATGGGGGTGAACGCGGTGGTGATCGTCAGCAGCAGGGCGTACGCCCAGGTGGCGCGCCAGCTGCCGCGGGCGCCGGAGGCGCTGGTCAGGCCGCCGGCGGCGGCTGCCGCGCGCGCGATGAGCGGCAGCAGGACGGCCAGCACTGCGGTGCCGACGCGGCCGCCGGCGAGGGCGCCGGTGGTGGCCGGGAGGAAGGCGTAGACGACGGCGGCCCACGCGCGCAGGAGGCGGGACTCGACGAGCGGGCGGGACGCGAAGTAGGCGGTGAATCCGGCGAGCGGCACCGAGCAGACGAGCAGCACGGTGAGGGCGAGGCCGGTCGAGCCGAGCAGCAGGGTGGCGAAGGTCGCGATGATCGCGAGGTAGGGCGGGGCGGCGGGGGTGCCGCCCGCGCCGACCGGGTGCCAGGCGTCGAGGTAGCGCGACCACAGTTCGGCGGCGTCGGCGGGAGCGGGCAGCAGGGCGCCGCCGGCGAGCGCGCCGGCGCCCAGGAGGTTGCGGCAGGCGACGAGGGACACCAGCAGCAGGGCGATGAAGAGGACCGGGCCGGGCTTGCGGGCGATGCGCTTGAGGCGGGCGAACTGCTCGATCTCCAGGAAGTCGGCGTCGTCGCCGCCCGGCCCGGACTCGATGCCGCCGCCGTGGCGTCCCGCGCCGCCGGCGGTCTCGGGGTCGTCGGCGCCGAAGAGGTTGCCGGCGACCTGTTCGACGGTGGCCCGCACGGTCGCGCCGGGCGGCGGGAACAGCGGCCGCAGCTCGCCCTTGTCGATCTGCGGCTTGCCACGCCTGCGTCGGGCGGCGACGATCCGCTCGGGCCGCAGCAGGGTGCCCAGCAGGCCGCGGATCTCGTCGACGGCCTGGCCGGGGACCTTGCCGACGAGGTTGGCGACCGTGCGCAGCAGGGTGCCGACGACCAGGCGCAGCAGGATCCAGGGCAGCAGGGCCGTACGGCTGTTGACGAGGAGGGTGTAGGCGGCGCCGGCCTTGTCGACCTTGTGCGGGGAGGCGGAGGTGCGGCCCGCGCAGTCGACGGTGCGGCGCTCGCGGGAGGCGGCCTCGGCGTGTCGTACGACGGCCTCGGGGGCGATGAGGACGCGGTGGCCGGCGGCGGTGGCGCGCCAGCACAGATCGACGTCGTCACGCATGAGGGGCAGTCTGCGGTCGAAGCCGCCGAGTTCCTCGAAGACGTCGCGGCGGATCAGCATGCCGGCGGTGGACACGGACAGCACGGTCCGCACGTGGTCGTGCTGGCCCTGGTCCTGTTCGCGGCGGTCCAGGCCGGTCCAGCGGCGGCCGGAGGAGGCGATGGTGACGCCGACCTCGAGGAGTTGGCGGCGGTCGTACCAGCCGCGCAGCTTGGGGCCGACGACGGCCACGTCGTCACGGCCCAGTTCGAGTTCGTTGTCCACGACGCGCAGCAGTTCGGCGAGGGCGTCGGGTTCGGGGGCGCAGTCGTCGTGCAGCAGCCACAGCCACTGGATCGGCTCTCCGTGCGGGAGCTCCGGCAGGTCGTAGGCGTCGTCGCGCCACGTGCGCGTGACGGGGTCCCAGCCGCTGGGGCGCTTGAGGTAGGGCAGTTCCTCGGGGGTGAGGACCGGGGCGGTGCGGTTCGCCTCCTCGACGGCCTGGCCGAAACCGGTACGCCGGGCGAGGTGCAGCACGCGGTCGTCGCCGAGGGTCTCGGTGACCAGCTGCGCGGAGTCGTCCGAGCTGCCGGTGTCGGCGGCCATGACGGACTGGACGGGGCGCTCCTGGCCGAGCAGCCCGGCGAGCGCGTCGGGCAGCCAGCGGGCACCGTCGTGGGAGACGAGGACCGCGGTGACGACGTGACGCGGGAACTCAGGGGAGGCGGCGCCGCCTTGGTGGGCTGCCATGTGACTGTGCACGGACATCGAGGTACGGGCCCCGGTTCGATGGACTGCGGTGGACGCCTGCGCCGTATGGGGACGGCGGGGTGTCTCGGACGAGCGACCACACTATCGGCTGGGCAGGACGACGGCCCGCCGCCTGTGGACAACCCACCTGCGACGGGCCGTTCACGACCTCGTGCGTCTTGTCCGTCCCGCTCAGACGGCCGCCTTCTTCAGCCTGCGGCGCTCCCGCTCGGAGAGGCCGCCCCAGATGCCGAAGCGCTCGTCGTTGGCGAGGGCGTACTCGAGGCACTCGGAGCGGACCTCGCAGGCGAGACAGACCTTCTTGGCCTCGCGGGTGGAGCCGCCCTTCTCGGGGAAGAAGGACTCGGGATCGGTCTGGGCGCACAGTGCGCGCTCCTGCCAGCCGAGTTCCTCACCCGCGTCGTCGACCAGCAGTTGCTGCACCAGCTCGGTCATGTGCGCCCCTCGCTCTGTCTTTCGCGTCCCCGTGTACGTGGCCGTTTTCCGATGTCGGCGACATGGCCATTACCGATGTCGGCCGAACGACACGAGTGAAATTACAAGTGTGCTGCTCCGGGCGAGTCAAGCCGAGATCTGCTATTGGGCCCCTTATTCACTCTGCGGAACCAAGGCCATGCGGTAAGTGTTCAAATCGCCATAAACCTTGACAAGGCAGATGAGGCCCTGGAGGGCGCTCGTCCCCGCACAGTGCTTGTACGGGGAAGGACGTCCAGAAGTTCGATCCCGTTGCGACCCGAGGGCGGAAGCGAACCGGATCACATTCGGATCACGGGCTCACAACGGCTCACGCACCCGGCTTGTGCGCCATGTGTCCCGGTCATCGCCTGCACAAACCTTTCACCTCGCAGATGCACCGGATGTGGTGAACCGCGTCCCGCATACCGGGCGCCGAGTTGACACGGGCAGGTGTGAGCCGCTGTCCTAGTGGGCATGCTCGCGAACTCGGCACTCACCTCGACCCGCTCCACCGGGTCCCACGGTGCTGCCCGCGCTCGCTGTAGCTGTTGTTGCTGTTCCAGCTGTTGAGCCAAGCGCGCTCCGGCTGCTCCACCTGAGTCCACCGCCGACTCGGCTGCTTGTTCCCCAGGCCCGCACCAGGGCTCCCCTGTTCCGCTCGTGACCCGGGCGGACGGCATGTGACACCCAGCCGCCCCCCACTCTCCCGCCGAGGAACACCCACCCCTATGAACAGCGACAGCGACCTCCAGATCGCCGGCGACATCCTCGAAGTCCCGCACCTCCTCCAGGCTCCGCGCGAGCACCCGGCCACCGTGGCCGAGTTCGTCGGCCTGGCCCGCTCCGTCGCGGCCGACCGCGCCCGGTGGGAGCACCTGGTGGAGTACGACGCGACGAGCCGCTGGTACCACCGGCTGCACACCGGCCCCGGCTACGAGGTGTGGCTGCTGTCCTGGGTGCCCGGCCAGGGCAGCGGGCTGCACGACCACGGCCGCTCCTCGGGTGTGCTGACCGTCCTGGACGGCGAGCTGACCGAGCGCACGGAGCGGGGGAAGCGGGTGCTGGGGGCGGGCACGCAGAGGGTGTTCGCGCCGGGGTACACGCACGAGGTGGTCAACGACACGCTGGAGCCGGCAGTGAGCCTGCACGTGTACTTCCCGGGACTGACCGAGATGCCGATGCACGCTCCGCGGTGCTCGGCGCCGGCGGCGTACGACGAGGTGGACACCGTCAGCGCGTAGGGCCGGCGGCGGGGGTGCCACTCGTACGGGTGGCCGGGTCGTCCACAGGCGGGGGGTTGTCCACAACCGCCCGGCGCGGTGTCACAGCCGCCTGCGAGACTGGCTCCCATGCGCATCGTGGTTCTGGCAGGCGGCATCGGCGGTGCCCGTTTCCTGCGCGGTCTGAAGCGGGCCGTGCCGGACGCGGACATCACCGTCATCGGCAACACCGGCGACGACATCCATCTCTTCGGGCTGAAGGTCTGCCCGGACCTCGACACCGTGATGTACACGCTCGGCGGCGGCATCAACGAGGAGCAGGGCTGGGGGCGGGCCGACGAGACGTTCCATCTGAAGGAGGAGCTGGCGGCGTACGGGGTCGGGCCCGAGTGGTTCGGGCTCGGCGACCGGGACTTCGCCACGCACATCGTGCGGACGCAGATGATCGGCGCCGGATTCCCGCTCAGCGCGGTCACCGAGGCGCTCTGCGACCGCTGGCAGCCGGGGGTGCGGCTGATCCCCATGACGGACGACCGGGTCGAGACGCACGTCGCGGTGACGCTGCCCGACAGCGGCTCCGGCGAACGCAAGGCGGTCCACTTCCAGGAGTACTGGGTGCGGCTGCGGGCCTCGGTGCCGGCGGAGGCGGTCGTGCCGGTCGGCGCCGAGCAGGCCAAGCCGGCGCCGGGGGTGCTCGAGGCGATCGCCGCGGCGGACGTGGTGATCTTCCCGCCGTCGAACCCGGTGGTGTCCGTGGGCACGATCCTCGCCGTGCCCGGCATCCGCGAGGCGATCGCCGAGGCCGGGGTGCCGGTCGTGGGCCTGTCCCCCATCGTCGGGGACGCGCCGGTGCGCGGCATGGCGGACAAGGTGCTCGCGGCGGTCGGCGTGGAGTCGACGGCCGCGGCGGTCGCCGAACACTACGGCTCGGGGCTGCTCGACGGCTGGCTCGTGGACACCGTGGACGCCGCGTCGGTGGAGCGGGTCGAGGCGGCCGGGATCCGCTGCCGGGCGGTACCGCTGATGATGAGCGATCTCGGAGCGACCACGGAGATGGCCCGGGAGGCGCTGAGGCTGGCGGAGGAGGTGCGGGGAGCGTGAGCATCGGGACCGGTTACCGCGTGTGGGCGGTCCCCGGGCTGCCCGAGGTGCAGGCCGGGGACGATCTCGCCAAGCTGATCGCCGCCGCCGAGCCGGGGCTCGCCGGCGGGGACGTGCTGCTGGTGACCTCGAAGATCGTGTCCAAGGCGGAGGGGCGGAGCGTCCGGGCGGACGACCGGGAGGCCGCGATCGACGCCGAGACCGTACGGGTCGTGGCGCGGCGCGGGGCGCTGCGGATCGTCGAGAACCGGCAGGGGCTGGTGATGGCGGCCGCGGGCGTCGACGCCTCCAACACCCCTTCGGGGACGGTGCTGCTGCTGCCCGAGGACCCGGACGCCTCCGCGCGGGCGATCCGGGACGGGCTGCGCGAGGCGCTCGGCGTCGACGTCGGGGTCGTCGTCACGGACACCTCCGGCCGGCCCTGGCGCGCGGGGCTCACCGACGTGGCGATCGGCGCCGCGGGCGTGCGGGTGCTGGACGACCTGCGCGGGGGGACGGACGCGCACGGCAATCCGCTGAGCGCGACGGTCGTCGCGACGGCGGACGAACTGGCGGCGGCCGGTGACCTGGTGAAGGGCAAGGCGGCCGGGCTGCCGGTGGCCGTCGTCCGGGGACTGCCGCATGTGGTGGCGGAAGGCGACGGGGAGGGGGCCCGGGCCCTCGTGCGGGGCGCGCGGGACGACATGTTCCGGCTCGGGACGTCGGAGGCGGTGCGGCTGGCGGTCACCCAGCGGCGGACCATGCGGTCCTTCACCGACGAGCCGGTGGATCCCGGGGCGGTACGGCGGGCGGTCGCCGCGGCGGTGACGGCGCCGGCGCCGCACCACACGACACCGTGGCGGTTCGTGCTGCTGGAGTCGGCCCGCGCGCGGACCGGACTGCTGGACGCGATGCGGGACGCGTGGGTCGCGGATCTGCGGCGGGACGGGAAGTCCGAGGAGTCGATCGCCAAGCGGATACGGCGGGGGGACGTGCTGCGGCAGGCGCCGTACCTCGTCGTGCCGTGTCTGGTGATGGACGGGTCGCACACGTACGGGGACGCGCGGCGGGACGGGGCCGAGCGGGAGATGTTCGTCGTCGCGGCCGGGGCCGGGGTGCAGAACTTCCTGGTCGCGCTGGCCGGGGAGCGGCTGGGGTCCGCGTGGGTGTCGTCGACGATGTTCTGCCGGGACGTGGTGCGGGAGGTGCTGGGACTGCCGGAGGGGTGGGATCCGATGGGGGCGGTGGCGGTGGGGCATGCGGCCGAGGAGCCGCGGGCCCGGGCGGAGCGGGAGGTTGAGGGGTTCATCGAGGTGCGGTGAGCGACACCGGATCTCGTACATCTGTTCGTGTAGGGTCCCTCGTACTCTCGTAGGACCTCCAGGCTCGTTTCCCAGGACCTTCCCGTGGCAGGACGATTCGCTCCCCGGCCCACGCGTACGACGGTGCGCGGGGGGCATGTCCCCGTGCCCGCGGGGCCGGCGCGGCCCGCTGCGAAGCCCGGGCTGGTGCGGGACTGGGTGACGGAGGGGCCGCTCGATCTCGGACTGGTGCTCGGGCCGTTGCGCCGGGGGCCCGGGGATCCCACGTTCCGGGCGATGCCCGACGGGTCGGTGTGGCGGGCCAGTCTGACGCCCGCCGGACCGGGGACGCTGCGGGTCTCGGTGGTGCCCGGCAAGGGTGCTGTGCGGGGGGAGGCGTGGGGGCCGGGGGCCGAGTGGCTGCTCGAGCGGCTGCCCGAACTGCTCGGCGCTTCGGACGATCCTGAGGCGTTCGCCCCCCGGCACCGGGTGGTCGCGATGGCTCGGCATCGGCGGCCGGGGCTCCGGCTGACGCGGACCGGGCTGGTGCTGGAGTCGTTGATCCCGTCGGTGCTGGAGCAGAAGGTGACGACCGACGAGGCCTACCGGGCCTGGCGGTTGCTGGTACGGAAGTTCGGGGAGCCGGCGCCGGGGCCCGCGGCGGGCGGGCGGTTGTGGGTGATGCCGGGGCCCCGTACGTGGGCGCTGGTTCCGTCGTGGGAGTGGCATCGGGCCGGGGTCGACAACAAGCGGGCTTCGACGATTCTGCGGGCCGTGCGGGTCGCCGCGCGGCTGGAGCAGTCGGTGGGGATGTCACCGGAGGCCGCCCGGGCACGGCTGGAGGTCGTACCGGGGATCGGGCCGTGGACGTCGGCGGAGGTCGTGCAGCGCAGCCATGGGGCGGCTGACGCGGTGACGGTGGGGGATCTGCATCTGCCGGGGATCGTGGGATGGGCGCTCGCCGGGGATCGCCACGCGGACGACTCCGTGATGCTGGAGCTGCTGGAGCCGTATGCGGGGCAGCGGCACCGGGCGGCCCGGTTGATCCTGCTGAGCGGGCGGGTGCCGCCGCGGCGGGCTCCGCGGATGCGACGGGGCGACATCGCGGCGTTGTGAGGGGACGGCGGAGGTTGTTTCGCCCCCGCCGCCCCCACCCGTCCCGGCCCGTCCCCCAGGGGCGCTGCCCCTGCGGCCCCGCCAGGGGGCTCCACCCCTCTGGCTCCCGATCGGCCCCTGAACAGGCCTCGTCCTCGAAGGCCGGACGGGCTGGAGTGCGGTGACCGGCGCCGGCAGACGCAGGCTTACTGGTCCGAGGAGAACCGCACCGCCCCCGCCGGAATGCGCGCGTCGCACCACACCCGCATGCCGTCGCGCAGTTCGTTGTCGGCGCCGATGACGGCTCCGTCGCCGATGACGGTGCCGGTGAGGACGGAGCGTTCGCCGACGCGGGCTCGGGTGCCGATGAGGGAGTCGGTGATGACCGCGCCGGGTTCGATGACGGCGCCGGGAAGGATGGTGGAGCCGAAGACCCGCGCGCCCTCGGCGACGAACGCGCCCTCGCCCACCACCGTGCCGCCCGTCAGCTTCGCGTCCCCCGCGACCTGCGCCGTCGGCAGGATCAGACGGTCGCCGCATCGGCCGGGGACCGCGGGTGAGGGGGCGCGGCCGAGGACCAGGTCCGCAGAGCCTCGTACGAAGGCCGCGGGGGTGCCGAGGTCCAGCCAGTAGGTGGAGTCCACCATGCCCTGGAGGTGGGCTCCGGCGGAGAGCAGGTCGGGGAACGTCTCCCGTTCCACCGAGACCGGCCGGCCAGCGGGGATCGTGTCGATGACCGAGCGGCGGAAGACGTACGCGCCCGCGTTGATCTGGTCGGTGACGATCTCCTCGGGTGTCTGGGGCTTCTCCAGGAACGCCAGGACCCTGCCCGTCTCGTCGGTCGGGACCAGCCCGTACGCGCGGGGGTCCGTGACCTTGGTGAGGTGGAGGGAGACGTCCGCCCCCGTCGCCTCGTGCGTGGCCACCAGTCGTCCGATGTCCAGGCCGGTGAGGATGTCGCCGTTGAAGACGAGGACCGGGTCGTCGGGCGCCGAGTGCAGCCGGGACGCGACGTTGCGGATCGCGCCGCCCGTGCCGAGGGGTTCCTCCTCCGTCACGTACTCGATGTGCAGGCCCAGCGACGAGCCGTCGCCGAAGTGCGGTTCGAACACCTCCGCCAGATAGCTCGTCGCGAGGACGATGTGGTCCACCCCCGCCGCTTTCGCCCGCGCCAGCTGGTGCGTGAGGAACGGCACCCCCGCCGCCCTGACCATCGGCTTGGGGGTGTGCACCGTGAGCGGGCGCAACCGGGTTCCCTTGCCGCCGACCAGGAGGATCGCTTCAGTCACCTTCGTCTCTGCTTCCTGCCGGGACCGGCCGAACTGTCATTCGACCGGCCAGTGTATGCAGACCGTCGTGTGGCGCTTTCCAGGCCGTGCGGTGTTCCGTCCCAGTCCCGAGGCGACTGTCCCCCCGACGGCTGATGAAATGTGCCCCCACCTGGATGCGTCTCCGGCCGTTCGGGTGCAGACCAGGACGGTGCGGGCCGGTACGCACGCGGACCCGTACGGGTGCCGGGCGCGGTACCGCTGCGGGTGGTCGGCCCGCGGCCGTTCCGGAGGCCTCCACGGACCCCCGGGAACTCCCGAACTCCGCCCCGTCTCAGCGCCCTTGCAACTGCGCCGCGGCCGAGCGGGCCGAGCCGAGCTTGCCATAGAGCTGCTTTCCCGGGCATTCCGTGGCGAACCCGTCCCGATGGCCGGAGATCACATTCAGTCGTACATTCTCCCCCTTTGCGTAGAGATTGCCGCCTCCGGACTTCAGGTATGTCTTGCCTTTCGGATTCGCCCCGAACAGACCAAGCTTCCACGCGGTCAGTCGTGAGACGGCCGACACCGTGGCCGAGTTCGGCTTGGCGGTGGTGAAGGTACCGAGGACGGCGATCCCCGTGCTGTTCGTGTTGAACCCGAGGGTGTGAGCGCCCAGCACCGCGTTCGCCACTCCCCCCGCGCGACCCTCGTAGATGTTCCCGCACTTGTCCACGAGGAAGTTGTAGCCGATGTCCCGCCAGCCCAGGCTCTTGACGTGGTAGCGGTAGATACTGCGGATGACGGACGGGGCCTGCGCGCAGGTGTAGTTGTTGCCCGTCGCCGTGTGATGGACGAAGGCCGCCTTGACCGTGGTCGTGTAGCGGAACCCCGCCTCCCGGATGCTCTCGTCCGCGCCCCAGCCCTTGCGCGTGACGATGGCCGGTCGCGGGCCGATGTACGGCTTCGCGCGCTGTCTGCTCGTCAACTCGCCGCGGCGCAGGGACAACAGCTCCCGCTCCGTGCGCGCCCGGTCCAGGGCGGGGATCTCCCGCGCACCGAGGGGGGCGAGGTCCGCGTTCGCGGCCGCGGCGGAGACGGCTGCCGGGGCCGGGGCGGCGGCGGACACGGCTTTGGTGACGGACGGGAGTCCGCCGCCGAGCGCCGGCGGCAGCGCCCTGCCGCGCGTCGGGCCCGCCGGGACATGGGCGGGGGCGGGGGTGCCGGGGTCGACCAGGTCCAGACGCAGGCCCGCCGGGAGCCGGGCGGCGGTGCGGGTACGGAGGCCCCGGCCCGTCTCCTCCGGACGGCTGCGGGTGCCGGGGCGGACACGGACCTCGACGCCGTCGGAGTCGCCGACCCACAGGGGGGCGGTGGCGCCGCGGACCCGGCCCGAGTCGCGTTCGGCGGTGCCGGGGTCGGCTCCGTGGTCGGCGTTGTGGGTCTCCAGGTCCTGCCAGCCGGACCAGGCGTCGCCGCCGGACGGGCGGGTGCGGACCTGGACACGGCCGCCCAGCTCCGCGTCCGGGTCGTCCCAGACGACTCCGAGGAGGGAGAAGGGGTGCACGTCCTGGCGGAACAGGCCCCGGCCGGCGGAGCCGAGGGACCGGTCACGGGTGAGCGGGGTCAGGGGCAGCGACTGGGTGCTGCCGGGAAGGGCAGGGGCTCTGGTGTCGATGGTGCCGCCGGTGTCGGCGTTGCCGGCCTGTGCGGACGGCGCCGGTCGCACCGGCGCCGCCGTGGCGGGCGACGTCAGTGGAAGGGCCAGGGCGGCCGCACAGGTGACACCGATCGAAGTAGCAAGCAATCCACGCATGCGAACGATCCTGGACATAGCCATACATATCTGTCCATCGGGGAGTTGACGGGCCGTCGGGCGTGTTCGGCCGAACCGGTGGCCCCGGTTCGGCCGAACCGGTGGCGCGGTGATACATGCGGCGGCCCCCCGGCGCGTACGCTTGCGCGGGTGAACGCCACTGATCGCACCCCTGCCGACCTGCTGCGTTCCGCGCTCGCCGCGGATCCCGCGCGCCCCCTGGTGACCTTCTACGACGACGCCACGGGCGAGCGGGTCGAATTGTCCGTGGCCACCTTCGCCAACTGGGTGGCCAAGACCTCGAACCTGCTCCAGGACGGGCTGTCCGCCGAGCCCGGCGACCGCGTCGCGCTGCTGCTGCCCGCGCACTGGCAGACGGCGGTGTGGCTGCTGGCCTGCGCGTCGGTGGGGGTGGTCGCGGACATGGGCGGGGATCCGGGGCGGGCGGACTTCGTGGTGGCCGGGCCGGGAGGGTTCGAGGCGGGGCTCGCGTGCCGCGGCGAGCGGTACGCGCTGTCGCTCGCGCCGCTCGGACGGCGGTTCGTGCCGGGCCCGCCGGAGGGGTACTCCGACTACGCGGTGGAAGTCCCTTCCTTCGGGGACCGCTTCGTGCCGTACGCGCCGGTCGATCCGGAGGCGGCCGCGCTCATCGTGGCCGGGGCGGAGTACACCGGGGCCGAGGTGGTGGAGATGGCCCGGGCCGAGGCGGCGGGGCTGGGGCTGACGGGGCCCGGGTCGCGGTTGTTGTCGGGGCTGCCGTACGACACGTGGGAGGGGTTGAGCGCGGGGTTGTACGCGCCGCTGGCCAGTGGGGGTTCGGTGGTGTTGTGCCGGAATCTGGAGCAGGCGGACGGGGAGGCCGTGGCGAAGCGGATCGAGAGCGAGCGGGTGACGGCCACGGCCAGGTAGCGCGGGGCGGTCACCGTTTCACCAGGTCCAGGATCAGGGTGGCGATGTCCTCCGGAGCTTCCTCGGCCATGAAGTGGCCCGCCCGGGTGGTGAAGTGCTCGAGGTCGGTCGCCCAGGGGCGCCAGATCGCGGCGGCGTCGAACCCCAGCTGCCGGCCCCAGTCCTGCTGGACGACCGTCACCGGCATGGTGAGCCGGTTGCCGGCGTCAAGGTCGGCCTGGTCGTGTCCGATGTCGACGGTCGCCGTGGCGCGGTAGTCGGCGACGATCGACGGCACGGCGTCCCGGCATGCCCGCAGGTACTCGGCGCGCACCTCCGCCGGGATCGCGTCCGGGCTCGTGGACCAGACGTCGAGGAAGTGGCCGAAGAACGCGTCGGCGCTGCCCGCGATCATCCGCTCGGGCAGTCCGGGCGGCTGGGCCATCAGATAGAGGTGGAAGGCCACCGCCGCGCCGACCCCGTGCAGGACGTTCCAGGTGTCCAGGGTGGGGACGATGTCCAGGATGCCCAGGTGGCTGATCCGGTCCGGGTGGTCCAGGCCGGCCCGGAAGGCGACGTGCGCGCCGCGGTCGTGCCCGGCCAGTGCGAACCGGCCGAACCCGAGCGCGTCGGCCAGAGCGACGACGTCCGCGGCCATGGTCCGCTTCGAGTAGGTGTCCTCGCCGGCCGCCTCCGGCTTGCCGCTCGCGCCGTAGCCGCGGAGATCGGGGCACACCACCGTGTGGTGCTCGGCCAGGACGGGCGCGACGTGCCGCCACATCAGGTGGGTCTGGGGGAAGCCGTGGAGCAGCACGATCGCCGGGCCCGCTCCGCCGACCGCCGCGTGCAGTTCGACGCCGTCGGCCACTTCGATCGAACTGGTCCCGAAGCCGGGAATGGTGATGCCCATCGTGTCGTCTCCGTCTCTCGGTACGCGTGCTCCGCCGTGGCTCACGCGTGGCTGTGTGAACGAGAGGAGGATGCGGGAGCCCGGTCAGCGGTGGATCAGCGGCGGCGGCCCTGAGCCGGGGACAATGAGGGCATGGAGATCATGGTCGAGGTGCTCGGGCCGGTCGGGGTCACGGACACCGAGGGCCGTCCGGTGGCCGTGGGCAGCCGGCGCCGCCGTGAGCTTCTGGGAAGGCTGGTCGCGGCCGGCGGCCGGGCCGTCCCGCTGCCGGTGCTGGTCGGTGATCTCTGGGAGGATCCCCCGCCGACCGCGGCCGGGACGGTCCGGACCTTCGTCGCCGAGCTGCGCCGCGCCCTGGAACCGGATCGTCGCCCGCGCACCCGCTCGCACACCATCGACACCGTCGGGACCGGATACGCCCTGCGGGTTCCACGGACGCACGTCGACGCCCACCGGTTCGAGGACACCCTCCGGGCCGCGCGCGACCGACCCGGTGGCCGGGTCGCCGGTGTGCTGGGCGAGGCGCTCTCGTGGTGGCGGGGCGAGCCGTACGCGGACCTCGCAGGCTCGGCCTGGCTGACCGCGGAGCGTGCCCGGCTGACCGAACTGCACCGCCAGGCCGTCGAACTCCGCGCCCGGGCGATGCTGGACCTCGGCCGGGGCGCACCCCTCGTCCCGGAGCTGGAGACGTTCGCGACCGCGCACCCGTGGCGTGAACATGCCTGGGCTCTGCTGGCCCACGCCCTCTACCAGGCCGGCCGTCAGGTCGACGCGCTGGCCTCGCTGCGCGGTGCGCGGGCCAGGCTGCTGGACCGGTTCGGACTGGAGTCGGTGGACACCCTCGACCATCTCGAACGTGACATCCTCCGGCACGCTCCGCACCTCACGCCCGCGCCCCCGGACGAGGACCGGCTGCGCCTGCTGACCCGCACGGAGGCGACGGGCACCTACACCCGGCTGCGTTCGATGAGCACGGTCGCCGGGGCCGCCGCGGTCACCGGCGGCACCAACCTGGTCCTCGCCCAGGAGCAGCGCGCCGCGGCGGTCGCGGAAGCGGAACGGACCGCGGACCCCGTCCTCACCGCGCGCGTGATCGCGGCTTACGACGTCCCCACCATCTGGACCCGGGCCGACGACCCCGCCCGGTCCGAGAGCCTGGTCGCGACCACCCGGCGCACTCTGCACCGGCTCGGGCCGCAGGCCCCGCCCGCGCTCCGGGCGCGCCTTCTCGCCACCATCGGTCTCGAGCACCGCGGAACCCGGGACCGCTGGGCCGCCGAGGCGGCGGCCGAGGCCGAACGGCTCGCCCGGGACCTGCACGACCCGGGCGTGCTGGTCCTCGCGCTCAACGCCCGCTTCGTACAGTCCTTCCAGCGACCCGGCCGCACCGGCGAACGCGACGCCCTCGCCGTCGAGCTCATCGAGCTGTCCACCCGGCACGACCTCCCGCTGTTCGAGATCCTCGGCCACCTGATCGGGATCCAGGTCCACGCGGCCCGGGGCGACACCGAGGCCGCGCACCGCCATGTCGTGGAGGCCGAGCGGCTCGCCGGCGTCCACGAGAGCCCGCTCGTCCATGTGCTGACCGCCGCCTTCCGGACCATGCGGCTGGCGGAACGGTCGGACGACCCCGCCGAGGCCGCTCACGCCTACCGCGCCCTGGCCACCGACCTCGCCGGCGCCGGCATGCCCGGGATGGAGACCGGCGTCCTCCCGCTCGCGCTCCTCTCGCTCCGGGTGCGCCACGGCCGTCCGGCGCCCACCGACCCCGGCCTCGACTGGGGCCCCTACCGTCCCTGGGCGCAGCCGCTCCTCGCCCTCGCCCGAGGCGACCTGGCGGCGGCCCGTCACGCCGCCGCCGCTGTGCCCACTCCCCCCGCCGACCACCTGTACGACTCGCTCTGGGCCGTCAACGCGCATACGGCGCTCCTGGTCCGGGACACCTCACTCGCCGCCCGGGCGTACGACGCCCTTTCCCCCCTGCGCGGCGAGATCGCGGGCGGAACGACCGCGATGATCACCTTCGGCGCCGTGGACGACATCCTGGCCGCCCTCGGTCGACACCTCGCCGGTCAGCACCTCGACCGGCGATAGCCCCCGAGGCACCTCCGCGGCCCCGCCCCGGCACCTTGGGCCCCTCACCCGTTCGGACCAGTTCCGCCCGCGCCCGGCCCCACCCCACGGCATCGTCGTAGAAGCACTCCGTCGGATGCGTGGGAGGTGATCCGGACGTGACGGGCTCCGCGGGCAGTGGACGGGTGTTCGGACCGGGGGCGGGTGCCTCTGCCGAGGGGCGGGGGCTGGTCCGCAGACGCCGGCGAAGGTGGGTCCGCGGCGGGGCGGCGGCGGTCGCGCTGGTGGTCGTCGGAGCGGGGGTGGCCGGATTGGTCGTGTACCTGAAGCTCGACGGGAACATCACGGCCGACGAGGCGGCCGCGGCCGAGCTCGCCCGGTACGCGAAGGAGCGGCCCACCGCGCTGGTGAAGGACGCGCAGAACGTGCTGGTGATCGGGTCGGACTC
Source organism: Streptomyces sp. NPDC002588 (assembly GCF_040295925.1). Taxonomy (NCBI): domain Bacteria; kingdom Bacillati; phylum Actinomycetota; class Actinomycetes; order Kitasatosporales; family Streptomycetaceae; genus Streptomyces; species Streptomyces sp. NPDC002588. The sequence continues at coordinate 243,639 of NZ_JBEOWF010000006.1, read as the reverse complement.
GCGGGCGGGGGACGAGAACGCCGCCTACGGGACGGACTCGGGGACCGAGCGGTCGGACACGACGATCCTGCTGCATCTGTCGGGGGGACGGCACAGCGCCACCGCCGTGTCCCTGCCGCGCGACCTGATGGTGCACGTGCCGGGGTGCCGGCGGCCGGACGGGACGCGTACCGAGCCGATGTTCACGATGTTCAACCACGCCTTCCAGACGGGCGGTTCGGCCTGCACGATCCGGACGGTGGAGAAACTGACCGGGGTGCGGATCGACCACCATGTCGTGGTCGACTTCGCGGGGTTCAAGGACATGGTGGACGCCGTGGACGGGGTGCGGGTGTGCCTGAAGGAGCCCGTCGACGACAAGGCGGCCAAACTGCGGCTGCCCGCAGGAAAGGTGACCCTGAACGGGGAACAGGCGCTCGGGTACGTCCGCGCCCGCAAATCCCTGGGGAACGGCAGCGACACCGAGCGGATGGAGCGGCAGCAGCGGTTCCTCGGTGCGCTCGTCAACAAGGTGCAGAGCAATGACGTCCTGCTGAATCCGGTGAAGCTGTATCCGGTGCTGGACGCGGCCACGTCCTCCCTCACCACCGATCCGGATCTGGCGAGTCTGCGCGGACTCTACGAACTCGTGCGCGGCCTGCGCGACATTCCCACCGAACGTGTGCAATTCCTGACCGTTCCACGGGAGTCGTATGTCTATGACGCCAATCGCGACCAACTGGTGGAGCCCGCGGCGGAAGAACTCTTCGAACGACTGCGGACCGATGATCCTGTGACGGTTTCTAAGGAACTTCCCATGAATTCCAGCCCGGCGGAGTCGGGCGATCACGGACCGTACGGGGTGCGGGCCGCCTCCCCCACGCCACCAGCGCCCACGTTCCGCGGGAACACCGCCGCCGAGGACGACTGCAGGTAAAGCGCTTGCCAAGTCACGGTCTCGCGGTGAACACGAGTCCCAGGAAATGGGGCGGATTGCCCGGTTGTAGGGACGTGGAATTTGTCACGGACGTCGCTCCACGTTGAACTGGGCGGATAGTGTGAGCGATCCGGTGCACCCGGCCACGAGGTCTGTCCTGGGGTCGAGCACTGAGTGACCGAGTGAGACTGAGTGACCGAAGACGACCCGAGCGCCTTTTGAGGGGGAAAGGCGCCGCGTGGCCCCGACGGAGGATTCGGACAACCGTGGACGCGCAAGGCCGTGGGCGGGCGGACAACATCGATCCCGCAGACCAGTGGGTGCTCAATCCGAACACCGGCGAATACGAACTGCGACTGACTCCTTCCGCTCCGCAGTCGGCGGTGCCCGGGCCGCGCAGAGCCGCCTCCCGTACGGCGGCTCCCGCAGCCCCGGGTGCGGCGCACGGCCGTACGGCGGCTCCGCCGGACCGCCGGCCGCCCGAGGAGACGCCGGAGCGCGTACCGGGACCCCGCCGCCGCAAGGGTGTGCCGGAGGAACCGCCCGCCCGGCGCGGCCGGCGGCCGGTGAAGAAGAAGTCGAAGGCGAAGAAGATCCTGCTGTGGACCGGCGGGACGATGGCCTTCGTCCTGGTGGGGGCGGCCGGCGCGGCCTACCTCTACCTCGAGCACCTCAACTCCAACATCACCTCCGTCTCCGACGACGGCGCGAGCACCGGTGGCTTCAACAAGGACAAGGCGATCAACATCCTGTTGATCGGCACCGACAAGCGCACCGGCGAGGGCAACACGAAGTACGGCGACGCCAACAGCGTCGGCCACGCGGACACCACGATCCTGCTGCACGTGTCCAAGGACCGGACGAACGCGACCGCGCTGAGCATCCCGCGCGACCTGATCGTGGACGTCCCGGACTGTCCGACCACGCAGGAGGACGGCACCACCAAGGTCATCAAGGGCGAGGACAACGTCCGCTTCAACACCAGCCTGGGCCAGGAGGAGCGTACGGCGAGCTGTACCGTGCGCACGGTCACCGAGCTGACCGGCATTCAGGCCGACAACTTCATGGTGGCCGACTTCAACGCGGTCAAGACGCTGACCACGGCGGTCGGCGGCGTCGAGGTGTGCCTGGCCAAGGACATCGACGACGCGGACTCGCATCTGAAGCTGTCCAAGGGCACCCACACCATCGAGGGCGAGCAGGCACTGGCGTTCCTGCGCACCCGGCACTCGGTGGGCTTCGGCGGCGACCTGAGCCGGATCGAGCTGCAGCAGCAGTTCCTCAGTTCGCTGATGCGCAAGCTGAAGTCGAACGACACCCTCTCCAGCCCCACCAAGATGATCAAGCTGGCCGAGGCGGGCACCAAGGCGCTGACCGTCGACTCCAAGCTCGACAGCATCAGCAAGCTCAAGGACCTGGGCCTGGAGCTGGGCAAGCTCAACGTGAAGAACCTGACCTTCACCACCGTGCCGGTGATCGACAACCCGGCGGAGAAGGTCGCGGCGACGGTCGTCGTCAACCCGAACACGGCATCCACCGTCTTCCAGCTCATCAAGGACGACGTCTCCTTCACCGAGGTGAAGGAGAAGGCGAAGGCCTCCAAGGACGCGGCCGCTGCCGCGGCCGCCGCCAGGCTGAAGGGCACCAAGTCCACGGCCTCCGAGGTCCGGGTACAGGTCATGAACGGCGGAGCCCCGGCCGGCAGCGCACAGGAGACTCTTAACTGGCTGCAGAATGATGAGGGCGTGACGAAGTCCGAGAACGCGGGCAACGCGCCGGCTGAACTGAGCAAGACGACTCTCGAGTACGACCCCGACCAGGCCGACCAGGCACGCAGGCTCGCCGACATCATGGGGCTGCCCGGCACCGCACTGAAGCCGGGGAAGAGCGTCACCAACGCCCAGGGTCTGCCGACGATGACGCTGACGCTGGGCAAGGACTTCAAGGGCGCGGGCGTCTCACTCACGGCAGCGACGAAGGTGCCGGACTCGGTCCAGAAGTCCACCGCGGACAAGGTCGAGTGCGCCAAGTAGGTAACCCTACGGGCCCGTCGTGCGTCTGACTTGACGCGGGACGGGCCCGTGTCAGGCGGCGCACGGTGGAGGGGCAGGGGAATGGCGGCGAAAAGCGGTGTGCGGGGTGAGGGGCCGGCGGTCGAGGACACGATGTCACTGACCCCGGTGGACCAGGACGCGTCCGAGGAGGGCGACGGGCCGAGAGCCGGCGGGAGAACCGACCGCAAACGCCGCAGACGGCGGGTGCTGCGCTGGTCGGCGACGGTGCTGGCGATGGTCATACTCGGCGGCGCGGGGGCCGGATACCTCTACTACGAACACCTCAACTCCAACATCAAGAGCGACGACCTCAACCTCGGCGACGCCAAGGACCGCGCCGCCAGGACACAGGCCAACGCGGCCGGCCAGACCGCCCTGAACATCCTCCTGATCGGCTCGGACGCCCGGGACAGCGCGGAGAACCAGAAGCTCGGCGGCGCCAAGGACACCTTCAACGGCACCCCGCTCGCGGACGTGCAGATGCTGCTGCACATCTCCGCGGACCGAAAGAACATGTCGGTCGTCAGCATGCCCCGCGACACGCTCGTCGACATCCCCAAGTGCACCGACCCCGACACCAAGAAGACGTACGCGGCGACCACCCGGACGATGACCAACGAGTCGCTCGGCCGCGGCGGCCCCGGCTGCACGGTGGCCACCTGGGAGAAGCTCACCGACATCCACATCGACCACTTCATGATGATCGACTTCTCGGGTGTGGTGTCGATGGCGGACGCGATCGGCGGCGTACCGGTCTGCGTGGACGCCAACGTCTACTCGCACACCAGCAGCGGCAAGGGCTCCGGTCTGAAGCTGGAGGAGGGCACCCACTCCATCAAGGGCAAGCAGGCCCTGCAGTGGCTGCGCACCCGCTACGGCTTCGAGGACGACACCGACCTCGCCCGCGCCAAGGCGCAGCACATGTACATGAACTCGATGGTCCGCGAGCTGCGCGCCAACGCCAAGCTGACCAACCCCAACAAGCTGCGCAAGCTCGCCGAGGCGGCGACGAAGGCGATCACCGTCGACGACGGCCTGGACACCATCACCAAGATGTACGACCTCGCCACCGAGCTGCAGAAGGTGCCCACCGCGCGCATCACCATGACGACGATGCCGAACGCCTACGACACCATCCAGACCGGCCGGGTGGTGCCGACCAAGGACGCCACGAAACTGTTCCGGCTGGTACGCGATGACATCGCCCTGGACGGCAAGGACAAGAAGAAGACCACCACCACCGCGAGCCCCTCGCCGACGGTCACGGACCCGGCCGCCGCGGACGACAAGATCGCCGTACAGGTCCACAACGGCACCTCGACGAGCGCGCTGGCGGCCGCCCGCGGGCGTGCCACCGCCGTCACCGAGCTGCTGAAGGACAAGGGCTTCGACGAGGCCGTCGCGGACACCTCCGCGGCGACGGCCGAGAGCACCACCGTGATCCGCTATCCGAGCGCCGACCTCAAGGGCGACGCACTACGGGTGGCGAAGGTGCTCGGCATCCCCACCAGCCAGGTGAAGAAGTCCACCGACGTCTCCGGCGTCACGCTGGTGGTGGGCGCGGACTGGCGGTCGGGAACCAAGTACGAGGCGCCGGCCAAGGAGAAGGACGACGACACGACACCCGCCTCGGCACAGGCGATGAACGGCGCCGACGAGACACAGTGCATGCACGTGGACCCGAACTACACCTGGTAGCCGGGTCCGGTGCGCCTGGGGCCTCAGCGGGAGCTGTTCTCGGGGGAGCTGAGGACCGCGGGGCGGCGCGAGGCGATGACCCGCCTCGCCAGCGACTTCGGGCTGGTCAGGAAGCCGAGGCCCCAGGACATGTGCATGGTGGCGAGGGCCACGGGGATCCACAGCCGCGCCTTCAACCCCAGCCCCTTGCCGGCCGGCAGCGACCCGGCGAGGATCGCCGCGAGATAGCCGCCGGGGATCACGAATCCGAGCGGGGTGAGCGCCGCCCCGACGACCAGGCCCACGGCTATCGCGCACACCGCGGTGGGCGGGGCGAGATAGCGCAGGTTGATGGAGCCCTCGTGGTAGCGGGCGACCACGTGCCGCCAACGGCCGTAGTCCTTGTACTGCTTGGCGAGCGCCTTCACGGTGGGCCGCGGCCGGTACGACACCTTCAGCTCCGGCGAGAACCAGATCAGCCCGCCCGCCTCGCGGATGCGGAAGTTGAGCTCCCAGTCCTGGGCGCGGATGAACTCCTCGTTGTAGCCGCCCTGCCGCTCCAGCGCCTCACGCCGGAAGACACCGAGGTAGACGGTCTCGGCGGGCCCGGCCTGGCCGCCCGTGTGGAAGGCGGCGTTGCCGACCCCGATCTTCGAGGTCATGGCCGCGGCGACGGCGTCCTCCCAGGCGTTCTCGCCCTCGGCGTGCATGATGCCGCCGACGTTCTGCGCACCGGTCTCCTCCAGGAGGCGCACGGCGGTGGCGATGTAGTTCGGCGAGAGCATGCCGTGCCCGTCGACGCGGACGACGATCGGGTACCGGGAGGCCCCGATCGCGGCGTTGAGGGCGGCCGGCGTGCGGCCGGCGGGGTTCGGCACGGTGCGCACACGCGGATCGTCCGCCACGAGTTCGGCCGCGATCTCGTCCGTACGGTCCGTGGACGGACCGAGGGCGATCACGACCTCCATCTCGCCGGCGTATTCCTGCGCGAGGATCGCTTGGACGGCTCCGCGCAGGTGCCGCTCCTCGTCGAGGACGGGCATGATCACGGACACGGCGGGGAGCTGCACGTCGGGCTTCGCGTTCATAGGGGGCTCACGTTACCGCGAACGGGGGACACCGGTGCGCCCCGCCGGGTCCGCTGCACCGGGCGACAGATCGTACGGGCCTACGGTACTCACGGCTCCCCCCGTCCCCAGGCCGTCGCCCGGAGGTGTCCCGTATGCCCACCACACCGCCCCGGACCCGGCGCCGCCCGCCGGTACGCCCCGTACGGAGGAAACGTCCCCGCTGGGCCATGCGGGCGGCGACCACGCTGTCGGTGGTCGTCCTGGCCTCCGCCGGGATCGGGCACTCCGTGGTCAGCAGTCTCGACGCCGACATCGCGCGGGTCGATCCCTTCAAGGACATGAAGAACCGGCCGCGGGCCGGCCACGGCATGAACGTGCTGCTGGTCGGCACCGACGGCCGGGACAAGGTCACGGAGCTCGAACGGCGCCGGTTCCGGCTCGGCGGCGCCCCGTGCCACTGCACCGACACCATCATGATCGTGCACATCTCGGGGGACCGGGAACGGGCCAGCGTGGTCAGCCTGCCGCGCGACTCCTACGCCGACACTCCCCCGCACACCGACCAGGTCACCGGAAAGGCCCATCGCGGCCACCCCCTCAAGCTCAACGCGGCGTACGCGGAGGGCGGTCCGCAACTGACCGTGCGCACCGTCGAGAACATGACGCACGTCAAGATCGACCACTATCTGGAGGTCGACTTCACCAGCTTCATGAAGACGGTGGACGTGCTGGGCGGGGTCAAGATCTGCACCACGACGCCCCTCAGGGACACCTACACCGGCCTGAACCTGCCGGCCGGCACCCACACCCTGCGCGGCGGCAAGGCCCTGCAGTACGTCCGCTCCCGGCACGCCGACGCCTCCTCCGACCTGGGCCGGATGAAACGCCAGCAGCGGTTCCTGGCCTCGATGGTGGACCAGGCGACGTCCTCGGGGATCCTGCTGAACCCGCTGAGGTTCCGGGACGTGACGCGGGCGGTGCTGGGCTCGGTCCGCGCGGACCGCGGCTTCGGCACCGACGAACTCCTCGCCCTCGGACGGGCGATGCGCACCTTCTCGCCGTCCTCCTCCGAGTTCACCACGGTCCCGATCGGCCGCATGGGCTTCGTCGTCCCGGGCATCGGCTCGACGCTGAAGTGGGACCCGGTGAAGTCGGAGGCCGTCTTCCGCACGCTGCGCGACGACAAGCCCCTCGCCTCGGTCTCCCCTCCCCGCCCGCGCCCCCGGGTGACGGCGGTACGGGTGGAGGTGCCCCCGCAGCAGATCCGGGTCCAGGTCGAGAACGGCACGCGGACCATCGGCCTGGGCCGAAGGGTGGACACCGCCCTGGCGGCCACGGGCTTCCTGACGACGCGCCACCCGGTCGACTCCCCCGACCACTCCGTGCTCCGCACGGTCATCGTCCACGACCCCCGCTGGGACCGCTCGGCAAGGTCCCTGGCGGCGGCCCTGCCCGGCAGCGAACTGCGCGCCGCCCCGGGCCTCGGCCCGGTCCTGAAGGTGATCGCCGGCACCGACTTCCGCGAGGTGCGCAAAGTGCGCGGCGAGGAGCCGGTCACCAAGGAGGCAGAGGTCGTACGGGGCGACGAGGTGGGGTGCGCGTAGGGACGAACGGGGTGGAACGGTTGCTTCCGTCGGCTGGCGCGCGGCGCGTCGCGGGCGTAGGACGGAAGGGCACGGGGCCCGCCCCGGGCCCCTCGTCCCCCGTCCAGGAGGAGCCATGACCATGAACCAGCCCGGAACCATGACGGCCATGAGCAAGGAGATGCAGGACTGCGTCGAGGCGTGCATGTCCTGCCACACCGTCTGCGAGGAGACCATGAGCTCCTGCATGCAGATGGGCGGCCAGGCCCAGATGCAGATCATGCGCGCGCTCATGGACTGCTCCGAGATGACCCGCATGTGCGCCGACATGATGATGCGGCGCTCGCCCATGTCGGCCGAGATGTGCGCGATGTGCGCCAAGGCCTGCGACATGTGCGCGGAGGCGTGTATGTCCATGCCGGACGACCCGCAGATGAGGCGCTGTGCGGAGGCGTGTCGCCGCTGCGCCGAGATGTGCCGGACGATGGCGGGCGCGCGGATGTGATCCCCGCCTGAACACCGCTCAGGGGCACCCCCGACCGGGGTGCCCCACTCGTGGTCCGCTGCTCGCCCTAGCCGAACAGCGGTGCCAACTCCCGCTCCAGGTCGGCCGGTTCGCTGTAGTGGACGGTCAGCATGCCCAGCGCGGCCGCGGCCTCGACGTTCTCCTCGGTGTCGTCCACGAACAGGCACCGCCCGGGCCGTACGCCCGCCCGGGCCGCCGCCAGTTCCAGGATCCGCGGGTCGGGCTTGGCGAGGCCGACGCGGGCGCTGCTGACGACCTCGTCTGCGAGGTCGGTCAGACCCATCGCCGCGAGGTCGGCCTCCAGGCCGGTCGTCGCGTTGCTGACGAGGACCAGCGGCACCCGGGTGCGGGCCCGGCGCAGCAGCGCGACCACCTCGTCGTCGGCGCGGAAGGGCGACTCCAGCAGCGCGGTGCCGAGCGACCAGGCGGTCTCCTCGTCCTCCACCAGCCCGGCGAGCCCCCGGGCGATGGCGGCGACCCACTCCTGCTCGGTGATCTGCCCGAGCAGCAGGGGGCCGTCGACCTCCGGGGAGAACGCCACCTTCTTGGTGGTGCCCTCCGCCAGCCCGGCGGCGCGCTCCAGCGCCTCCAGGTGGGCGGAGTCGAAGTGGCGTACCACGTTGTCGATGTCGCAGAGCACCGCGTCGAAGGGTCGGTCGGGTCCGCGTCTGTGACCGGGCTGGTCAGTCACTCGTCACCGTGACCTTCTCGTCGTTGTTCAGCTCCTTCACCAGCTGCTTCACCTTCGTCTTGTCCCAGACGAGGTTGCCGCCGCTGGAGCCGGAGATGGGCATGTTCATCGAGGTGCCGTCGCCGCCGTTGACGCCCTTCATCGCGAAGAACATCGACCCCAGGTCGTACAGGCCCATGTCCTTGTCGACGATCAGGGAGTCCAGGCCCGCGCCCATCACCGGGTAGAACTTGAAGGGGTTGAGGACCGTCGACGGGGTGGCCACCTGGTGGGCCAGGGCGGCCAGGAACTTCTGCTGGTTCTTGGTGCGCTGGAGGTCGGAGGCGGCGAACGCGTGCCGGGTGCGGACGAACGCGAGGGCCTCCTCGCCGTTCAGCGTCTGCTTGCCCGCCTTGAAGTCGGCGCCCGAGTACTTGTCCTTGAAGGCCTTGTCGATGGTGATCTCGACGCCGCCGACCGCGTCCACGATGCTCGCGAAGCCGGCGAAGCCGATTTCGACGTAGTGGTCGATGTGCAGGCCGGTGTTGTACTCGACGGTGCGTACGAGCAGTTCGGGGCCGTCCTCGGCGTACGCGGCGTTCAGCTTCACGTGCCGGCCGGTGCCCTTGTACGTCTTGCCGGACTCCGAGCCCACGTACGTCGGGATCTCGACGTCCGAGTCACGGGGCAGCGAGATCAGCGTGTCGCCGTTCGACCCGACGTGCAGGATCATCATCGAGTCGGTGCGCTTGCCCTCGGCGGAGCCGGTGTGCAGTTCCTTCTTCTCCGCGGCGGACATGCCCTCGCGGCTGTCGGAGCCGACGATGAGGTAGTTGGTGCCGTCGCCCTGCTCGGGCCGGTCGATGACCTTCGACAGGTCGACCTCGCGGCGCAGCTTGGAGTCGGCCCAGAAGTAGGTGCTGACGGAGGTGACGACGACCACGGTGACGACGATGATCGAGGTCCACTTGATGCGGCGGCGCCAGTTCGGCGCGGGCCGGGCGCCGCCCCGGGAGTACCCGTCGCCGGGGCCGCCGGGGTCGGCCGGGCCGCCGCCGTAGACCTGGCCCGAGCTGTAGCCGCTGTCGTAGCCGCCCTGCCGGGCGTTGGTGTAGTCGCCCTGGCCGTCGCCGTAGCCCTGACCGTTCACATACGACGGCTGCGGCGGGACCCCCGGCTGGTTCGGCGGGGCGGCCGGGCCGCGGCGGACCTGACGCATGACGCGCGCGCTCTCCGGCCGGTCGCCGGCGCCGCCGTTTCCGTACCGGCTGCCGCGGTCGGCGCCGGACCATCCCTCGGGCCAATCGTTCATGGGCCTTAGTGTGCAGGGCCGGGCTGTGTCCTATACAAGGGGTGTCGGAAAATCAGCGCTCCGCTGTTGCCAAGCTGACACAAAATTCCGGCTTGTCCCCTCGGCATAAGGTGGAGGACATGACAGATCAGGCCACCGCAGCGGACTCGGGCAGCACTCCGGACATTCCGGGCAAGCCGACGTCCGCGTCCCGCACCACCCTCAGCCACATCATGACCCACAACGACACCAACCTTCTGGGCACGGTGCACGGCGGTGTGATCATGAAGCTCGTCGACGACGCGGCGGGCGCCGTGGCCGGGCGGCACTCCGGCGGGCCGGCCGTCACCGCCTCCATGGACGAGATGGCGTTCCTGGAGCCGGTCCGGGTCGGCGACCTGGTCCATGTCAAAGCTCAGGTGAACTGGACGGGCCGGACCTCGATGGAGGTCGGCGTCCGGGTCCTCGCCGAACGCTGGAACGAGTCCGCGCCGGCCACCCAGGTCGGCTCGGCCTACCTGGTCTTCGCCGCCGTCGACGCCGACGGCAAGCCCCGCGCGGTCCCCCCGGTCGTCCCGGAGACCGACCGCGACCGCCGCCGCCACCAGGAGGCCCAGATCCGCCGCACCCACCGCCTGGCCCGCCGCCGGGAGATCAGGGAACTCCGGGAGCGACGGACCGCGGAGGGGTACGAGGACTGAGGCCCTCGGCCGCGGTCAGGCAGGCGAGAGCAGCTGCTCCAGCTTGCCGAATCCCTGGGTCCAGCCCTCCTCGTGCAGGGCGCGCCGCCGCTCGGTGAGGAAGTCCCTCTGGGTGAGGACCACTTCCGTCGACGCTCCGCCGAGGTCGCGCAGCGACAGCGTGACCACCGTCTCCCGGTCCTCGGGGTCGGGTTCCTCCCAGCGGAAGGTGTAGCGCAGCAGCTCCGGAGGGTCGACGTCGAGGAACTCCCCCGCCAGGTGGAACAGGGAGCCTTCGGGGGGCTGCATCGCGATGCGGTACGTCCCTCCCGGCCTCGGGTCGCTCTCCACGCTCGGGATGCCGAACCCGTCGGGGCCCCACCATCGGGCGAGCTCCCGCGGTTCGGTCAGAGCCCGGAACACGACCGGCGCCGGTGCGTCCAGGACGCACCGCAGACGCAGCAGCAGCCCGCCGTCACGCGTCATGACGAACCTCCCGGTCCTGGCCCACTCTCCCATCGTGGCCCAGGACCCCGCCTGCCACCACACGCGCCTCGCCCTCCGGCCGGGAGAACGGGCGGAGGGCGAGGGCGAGGGCGACGCCGAGCGGGTCCTACGGCAGGTTGCGAGCCATGACGATCCGCTGGACCTGGTTCGTGCCTTCATAAATCTGGGTGATCTTCGCGTCACGCATCATCCGCTCGACCGGGTAGTCGCGGGTGTAGCCATAGCCGCCGAGGAGCTGGACCGCGTCGGTGGTGACCTCCATCGCGACGTCCGAGGCGAAGCACTTGGCGGCGGCGCCCTGGAAGGTGAGGTCCTTGTCGCCGCGCTCCGAGGCGGCTGCCGCCTGGTACGTCAGGGCGCGGGCCGCCTCGATCTTCATGGCCATGTCGGCGAGCATGAACTGGATGCCCTGGAAGTCGGCAATCGGCTTGCCGAACTGCTTGCGCTCCTGGACGTAGCCCTTGGCGTAGTCGAAGGCGCCCTGGGCGACGCCGAGGGCCTGGGCGGCGATGGTGATGCGGGTGTGGTCCAGGGTCGCCATCGCGGTGGCGAAGCCGGTGCCCTCCTCGCCGATCATGCGGTCGGCGGGGATGCGGACGTTGTCGAGGTAGACCTCGCGGGTCGGGGAGCCCTTGATGCCGAGCTTCTTCTCCGGGGCGCCGAAGGACACGCCCGGGTCGGACTTCTCGACGACGAAGGCGGAGATTCCCTTGGAGCGCTTGGTGGGGTCGGTGACCGCCATGACGGTGTAGTACTCGCTCACGCCCGCGTTGGTGATCCAGCGCTTCACGCCGTTGAGGATCCAGTGGTCGCCGTCGCGGACGGCCTTGGTCTTCATGCCGGCCGCGTCCGAGCCCGCGTCCGGCTCGGAGAGGCAGTAGGAGAACATCGCGTCGCCCTTGGCCAGCGGGGTCAGGTACTTCTTCTTCAGGTCCTCGGAGCCGGAGAGGATCACCGGGAGCGAGCCCAGTTTGTTCACCGCGGGGATGAGGGAGGAGGAGACGCAGGCGCGGGCCACCTCCTCGATGACGATCACCGTGGCGAGGGCGTCGGCGCCCGCGCCGCCGTACGACTCGGGTACGTGCACCGCGTGCAGGTCGCTCGCGACCAGGGCGTCCAGTGCCTCCTGGGGGAATCTGGCCTCCTCGTCCACGGCGGCGGCGTACGGCGCGATCTTCGCCTCGGCCAGTGAGCGGATGGCGTCGCGGAGCATGTCGTGCTCATCGGACGGGCGGTAGAGGTCGAAAACAGCCGATCCGGCCAAGTGACTCACGCTCCAAAGACGCTGCGATTACCCGCGCTAATTACCGTTAAGTAACTCAAATTTTAGAGGCCCGCCCGGGGGACCGGTACGTGAGCTGGGCAACAACCGGGGAAGCATGGGAGAAACTGCCCGGTGAGGGGCCACGCACGCCCCGACTATGCTCGGGCAGCGCATCCCCGTTCGCCTTTCTGGAGCATTCATGAGCCTCAAAATCACCGTGATCGGCACCGGCTACCTCGGCGCCACGCACGCCGCGGCCATGGCCGAACTCGGTTTCGAGGTGCTCGCGCTCGACGTCGTCAAGGAGAAGATCGAGAAGCTGGAGCGCGGCGAGACGCCGATGTACGAGCCGGGGCTCGAGGAGCTGCTGCGGCGTCATGTCGCGGGCATCGAGGGGTCGACGGGGCGGCTCAGGTTCACCCAGGACTGGGCCGAGGTGGGCGCCTTCGGCGATGTGCACTTCGTGTGCGTGAACACCCCGCAGAAGCACGGCGAGTACGCCTGCGACATGTCGTACGTGGAGTCCGCCGTCGGATCGCTCGCCCCGTATCTGGCGCGGCCCGCCCTGGTCGTCGGCAAGTCCACGGTTCCGGTGGGCTCCGCCGACCGGCTCGCCGCGATGATCGCCGAACTCGCGCCCGTCGGCGCGGACGCCGAGCTGGCCTGGAACCCGGAGTTCCTGCGGGAGGGGTTCGCCGTCGAGGACACCCTGCATCCCGACCGGATCGTCGTGGGCGTGCGCAGCGGGCGGGCCGAGAAGCTGCTGCGGAAGGTGTACGCCACCCCGGTGAAGGAGGGCTCGCCGTTCGTCGTCACCGATTTCCCGACCGCCGAACTGGTGAAGACCTCCGCGAACTCCTTCCTCGCCACGAAGATCTCCTTCATCAACGCGATGGCGGAGGTGTGCGAGGCCGCGGGCGGCGATGTCGCCAAGCTGGCGGAGGCCATCGGGTACGACGACCGGATCGGGAAGAAGTTCCTGCGGGCCGGGATCGGCTTCGGGGGCGGGTGTCTGCCGAAGGACATCCGTGCCTTCATGGCGCGGGCCGGTGAGCTCGGCGCCGACCAGGCGCTGACCTTCCTGCGCGAGATCGACTCCATCAACATGCGCCAGCGCGGGCGGATGGTGGAGCTGGCGCGGCAGGAGCTCGGCGGCGGGCCGTTCCTGGGCAAGCGGGTGGCCGTCCTCGGCGCGACCTTCAAGCCCGACTCGGACGACGTACGGGACTCGCCCGCGCTGAACGTCGCCGGGCAGATCCATCTCCAGGGCGGCCAGGTGACGGTCTACGACCCCAAGGGCATGGAGAACGCCCGCCGGCTGTTCCCGACGCTCGGGTACGCCGACTCGGCCCTGGCGGCCGTACGGGGCGCCGATGTCGTGCTGCACCTCACCGAGTGGCGGGAGTTCCGTGAGCTGGACCCGGCGGCGCTCGGGGAGGTCGCGGCGGTCCGGCTGATCCTCGACGGGCGCAACGCGCTCGACCCGGCGGTGTGGCGCAAGGCCGGGTGGACGTACCGGGGCATGGGCCGGCCGACCGCATAGCGAAGAGAGTGACGCCGGTTCGGCCGAGGCTCAGTCGGCCGAACCGGCGTCTGCGTGCATTCTGCCGCACCGAGCCGGTACGTGGCGTATGAACTGCCTGTGCGTTGCCGCGCTGTGGCTCACGTCTCTTTCACGTCCCGCGCACGGTACCGGCGCATCTTGGCGCGCGCCCCGCACACCTGCATCGAGCACCAGCGGCCGCGTCCCGCCGGGCTGCGGTCGTAGTACGCCCAGTGGCAGGTGGTGGCCTCGCAGGCCTTGAGCCGCTGCCAGGTGCCGGCGACCAGTGCCTCGGCGACGGCGGCGGCCACGCGCGAGAGCAGGGGGCCGGTGTCGGCGGCGGCGAGGCGGGCGGAGCCGTCCCGGGCGTCGACGGCCACCAGCAGGGGCGCCGCCGCGAGCAGGTCGCCGAGCGGGGTCACCGTGCGGTGCGGGGGGTGGCCGGCGTGGGCCAGCAGGGCCGCGCGCAGGGCCTCGCGCAGTTCGCGGGCGGCCGGTACCTCTTCGGGGGTGAGCGCGAGGGCCGTCCGGCCGTCCGCAGTGTCGAGCGCGTCGGCACCCGACTCGATGTCCAGCGTGTTGACCAGGGACTCCACCAGGGCCAGGCCGCCCGGCGCGGGCGATCTCTCACTCATGGCCGCACGCTACCTCCCCGTGTCGGCAATTCCCTTGCGAGGTTACCTCCACTGCGAGAGCATGAGGTAACAGTTACCGGTTGCCCGCATCCATGGGTAACGCCGATTCCGAGGAGGAAGTCATGGCTCTCGCCAAGCTGGGCGTCGTCGTCCTGGACTGTCCCGACCCCCGCACGCTGGCCGGGTTCTACGCCGAGGTGCTGGGCGGGACCGTCGAGTCGGACGGAGACGGCGAGTGGGTGGACCTCACGACCCCCGACGGCCGGGCACTGGCCTTCCAGGCCTCCCCCGGCTTCGTGGCCCCCGAGTGGCCGGCGGCCGACCGCTCGCAGCAGTTCCACCTGGACCTGACCGTCGAGGACCTGGACGCGGCCGAGGCGGGCGTCCTGGCACTCGGCGCGAAGCCGCTGGACGCGGAGGACCGCTCGCGCGGCTGGCGTGTGTACACGGACCCTGCGGGGCACCCGTTCTGTCTCTGCGCCTGCTGACTCGGACTCGCCGTCCGGGCGCGTCCGTTCCGCCTGGCGCCGGATCGGCAGCGGCCGACGGTCAGCCGTCCAGCTCGGCGATCTTCGCCGTCGACGGCTCCCTGCGCTCCTGCGCCGCGCGGGCGTTGAAGTCCGCAGTGCGCAGGACGCGCTGCATGTTGCCCCAGGTCAGCAGGGCCAGGTCGGTGTCCGGCCAGCCGCGGCACAGCAGTTCGGCGATGAGCCGGGGGTAGCCGGAGGCGTCGGCGAGACCCTGGGGGTGGGCGTTGCCGGAGTCGTAGGTGCCGGACAGGCCGACGCACTCGGGGCCCGCGACGGCTCGGACGTGGTCGAGGTGGTCGGCGACGTCCCGGATGCTCGGGCCGGTCTGCTCGGCGGTCAGCGGCACCAGGCACAGGCCCTTGGCGGCGCCCAGCCGGGCGAGGAGTTCGTCGGTCAGGTTGTCGGGGTGGGGGCGCAGGGCGCGGGCGGCGGAGCGGGTGCACAGCACGGGGGTCCTGGAGAGCGTGAGCGTGCGGCCGACGGTGGCGTCGGAGGCGCCGGAGAGGTCGGCGAGCACACCGAGCCGGTTCATCTCGCGCACCACCTCCTCCCCGAACCGGGTCAGCCCCGCCTCGCTCGCCCAGGAGGTGCCGGCGAGGGTGAGAACGCGCAGGCCGAGGGAGTGCAGGACGCGCAGGATGGAGAGCGAGTCGTCGAGGGCGGCGGCGGTGGCGGGGCCGAGGACGACGGCGACGCGGCCGCAGTTGCGGGCGTCGAGGACCTGCCCGGCGGTGCGGGCGAGCCGCAGCCCCTCGGGGTGCGTGTCGATCACCGATCGGGCGAGGTCCAGCTGCTCCAGGGTGGCGCCCACGGCCCGGCCGGCGGCCAGGCCCTCGGGCAGGTGCAGGGAGCACAGCAGCGCGCCGACCTGGCCCTGGCGCAGCCGGGGGACGTCCGTGTCGACTCCGCTCTCGCCGAGCTGGAGGTCGTACCAGGGCAGGTGCCGCAGCGCCCAGGGCAGTCCGCTGTAGCCGTCGGCGACGGGGTGTCCGGCGAGGAGGGCGTGCGCCCGGTCGAGCAGTTCCCCCTCCGCACCGCCGGCCGGCTCGGTCCCGGTCTCCGGGATGCGGGGGGCGTCGAAGGCTTCGGGCAGTTCACCGACCTCGGGGTGGTCGTGCAGTTCGTCCTGGAGGTCGGCCATGGGAGAGCTCCGTACGTGCGGTCAGCAGTACGGCCACCGTCGCACGCGCGCGGGGAGGCTTCCTGGTGGGTGGGGCGTTCGGGCGTACGCCCCACCGCCGGCGGGGAGGCCGGTCAGCCGTCCAGCGACCCGATCGTCGCGTTGGACGGCCCCCGGGTGGCCCGGAGGTCGCGGGAGACGTCCTCCGCGGCGCCCAGCACCCGGACCGCGTTCTGCCAGGTGAGCTTGGCGAGGTCGGTCTTCGACCAGCCCCGGTCGAGGAGTTCCGCGATCAGGTTGGGGTAGCCGGAGACGTCGTTCAGACCGTCGGGGGTGAAGGCCGTGCCGTCGTAGTCGCCGCCGATGCCGAGGTGGTCGACGCCCGCGACCTCGCGCATGTGGTCGAGGTGGTCGGCGACGGTCGCGGCCGTCGGGACCGGGCGGGGGTTCGCCTCCTCGAAGGCGCGGTGGACCTTCATCGCCTCGGGGGTCGTGTCCAGGTCGAAGAAACCGTGGTCGCGCAGGTTGGCGCCCGCCCTCGCGGTCCAGTCGACCGCCGCCTGGAGCACGAACTTCGGTACGAACGTCACCATCGCGACGCCGCCGTTGCCGGGCAGGCGTTCGAGGACGTCGTCCGGGATGTTGCGGGGGTGGTCGCAGACCGCGCGGGCGGAGGAGTGCGAGAAGATCACCGGCGCCGAGGTGGCGTCCAGTGCGTCGCGCATCGTCGTCGCCGCGACGTGCGAGAGGTCGACGAGCATGCCGAGGCGGTTCATCTCCCGTACGACCTCACGGCCGAAGGCGGTCAGGCCGCCGGCCTTCGGCTCGTCGGTCGCCGAGTCCGCCCAGTCCACGTTGTCGTTGTGGGTGAGGGTGAGGTACCGGACGCCGAGCGCGTAGAGGCCGCGCAGGGTGCCGAGGGAGTTGGCGATGGAGTGGCCGCCCTCCGCGCCCATCAGGGAGGCGATACGGCCCTCCGCGCGTGCGGCCTCCATGTCGGCGGCGGTGAACGCGGCGCGCAGGTCGGCGGGGTGGCGGTCGATGAGCTGCCGCACGCAGTCGATCTGCTCCAGCGTCGCGGGAACCGCGTCCGGCAGGTCCGCGCGGACGAACACCGACCAGAACTGCGCCCCGACGCCGCCCTCGCGCAGCCGTGGGATGTCGGTGTGCAGATGGGCGGCCTGAGAGGTGGCGATGTCGCGGGCGTCGAGGTCGTAGCGGACCTGCTCGCGCAGCGCCCAGGGCAGGTCGTTGTGGCCGTCGGCCACGGGAAAGTCACGCAGGAGGTCTCGGGCGTCGTCCAGTGAGGTCATCTCCGTCACTTTCCGAAGCCGAAGCCGTTCGAACCCTCGACCTTGGCGCGCAGCCGCTTGCCCTTCTCGGTGGCCTGGTCGTTCAGCTCCTGCTGGAACTCGCGCATCCGGGCGAGGAGGTCCTCGTCGTGGGCGGCGAGGATGCGGGCGGCGAGGAGTCCGGCGTTGCGGGCGCCGCCGACGGAGACCGTGGCGACGGGCACACCGGCCGGCATCTGCACGATCGACAGGAGGCTGTCCATGCCGTCGAGGTACTTCAGCGGCACGGGGACGCCGATCACCGGGAGGGGGGTCACGGACGCGAGCATGCCGGGCAGGTGGGCCGCGCCGCCGGCGCCCGCGATGATCGCCTTCAGGCCGCGCTCGGCCGCCTGCTCGCCGTACGCGATCATCTCGCGGGGCATGCGGTGCGCGGAGACGACGTCGACCTCGTAGTCGATCTCGAACTCGTCGAGGGCCTGGGCGGCGGCCTCCATGACGGGCCAGTCGCTGTCCGAACCCATGACGATGCCTACTACTGGGCTCATTCGGTGATCGTGCCTCTCAGGTAGCCGGCTGCGTGACGGGCGCGCTCCAGCACGTCGTCGAGGTCGTCGCCGTAGGTGTTGACGTGGCCGACCTTGCGGCCGGCCTTCACGTCCTTGCCGTACATGTGGATCTTCAGCTGGGGGTCGCGGGCCATGCAGTGCAGGTACGCGGAGTACATGTCGGGGAAGTCGCCGCCGAGGACGTTGACCATGACCGTCCAGGGGGCGCGCGGGCGCGGGTCGCCGAGGGGAAGGTCGAGGACGGCGCGGACGTGGTTGGCGAACTGGGAGGTGATCGCGCCGTCCTGGGTCCAGTGGCCCGAGTTGTGGGGGCGCATCGCCAGTTCGTTGACGAGGATGCGGCCGTCGCGGGTCTGGAACAGCTCGACGGCCAGGTGACCCACGACGTCCAGTTCCTTGGCGATCCTCAGGGCCAGCTGTTCGGCCTGGAGGGCGAGGTTCGGGTCCAGGCCGGGGGCGGGCGCGATCACCGTGTCGCAGACGCCGCCGACCTGCTGCGACTCGACGACCGGATAGGCGACCGCCTGGCCGTGCGGGGAGCGGACGACGTTCGCGGCGAGCTCGCGGACGTAGTCGACCTTCTCCTCGGCGAGGACGGGGACGCCCGCGCGGAACGGGTCGGACGCCTCCTCGGCGGTCTCCACGACCCACACGCCCTTGCCGTCGTAGCCGCCGCGGACGGTCTTGAGGACGACCGGGAAGCCCTCGCCCGCGCCCTGGCCCTCGCCCGCGAAGCGGACGACGTCCTCGGGGTCGGTCACGATCCGGTGCCGTGGGCACGGGACGCCGATCGCGTCGAGCTTCGCGCGCATCACGCCCTTGTCCTGGGCGTGCACCAGCGCGTGGGGGCCGGGACGGACGGGGATGCCGTCCGCCTCCAGCGCCCTGAGGTGCTCGGTGGGTACGTGTTCGTGATCGAAGGTGATCACATCGCACCCCCGCGCGAACTCACGCAGCGTGTCGAGGTCGCGGTAGTCGCCTATGACGACATCGCTGACGACCTGCGCCGCGGAATCCTGAGGGGTGTCACTGAGGAGCTTGAACCTGATGCCGAGCGGGATGCCCGCCTCGTGTGTCATACGAGCGAGCTGGCCCCCGCCGACCATGCCGACTACCGGGAACGTCACCTTCCCAGGGTATCGGCCGCGCCACCGGGGCCGGATCCCGTCCCTCCCTCGGGCCGGGGCGGGCGCTCTTACCGGCCTCACGAACGGCTCATACCCGCCGTTTGCCGCCTTCTTTCCGTCCTGTTTCCGACCCATGGGCCCGACCACAGGAAACCGACAAGAGTGGTGGTTAGCATGGCTGGGTTGACGCAATCGAGACCCGAACGGGGGCCTGTACGACCATGGCGCATGGTTCCTCGGGGCAGGGGCGGCTACGAAGAGTGGCCCGTGAGCTGGCCAAGTTCGGTGCCGTCGGTGGCGCAGGACTGCTGGTCAACCTCGGTGTGTTCAACCTCGTCCGGCACCTCACCGATCTGCAGGTGGTGCGGGCGAGTGTCATCGCGACCGTCGTGTCGATCGTCTTCAACTACGTCGGGTTCCGGTACTTCACCTACCGTGACCGCGACAAGAGCGGCCGTACGAAGGAACTGACGCTGTTCCTGCTGTTCAGCGCGGTCGGCCTGGTGATCGAGAACGGACTGCTGTTCGCGGCGACGTACGGCTTCGGGTGGGACAGCCCGCTGCAGAGCAACGTGTTCAAGTTCCTCGGCATCGGGGTGGCGACCCTGTTCCGGTTCTGGTCGTACCGGTCGTGGGTGTTCCGGGCGCTGCCCGCGAAAGAGGCCGTCGCCAGCGCCGAGTCCTTCCTGGTGGAGGACTCGCTGATCGGGGAGCAGTCCCGCAAGGCGAAAGCACGCCAGCAGGTCGGCTGAGCCCGGCCGGCGAGGCTCCGTCCGTCATCTGACCGTCGGCTCGTCGTCCTGCACCGGCGCCCGCTTCTGGGGTGCGGTGCGGGACAGGAACAGGCCGAAGACCGCGGGCTGGGCCTGGAGCATTTCCAGCCGGCCGCCGTCGGCCTCCGCGAGGTCGCGGGCGACGGCCAGGCCGATGCCGGTGGAGTTGCGGCCGCTGATCGTGCGCTCGAAGATGCGGGCGCCGAGGTCGGCGGGGACGCCGGGGCCCTCGTCGGTGACCTCGATCACCGCCTGGTTGCCGGTGACGCGGGTACGCAGCGCGACCGTGCCGCCGCCGTGCATCAGCGAGTTCTCGATCAGGGCGGCCAGCACCTGCGCGACCGCGCCCGGGGTGCCCACCGCGCGCAGATGGCGTTTGCCGGAGCTGACGATGGCGCGGCCCACGCTGCGGTAGGCGGGGCGCCATTCGGCCAGCTGCTGCTGGATGACCTCGTCGAGGTCGAAGGAGACGGCCGAGCCGGTCCGCGGGTCGCGCGCGTTGGTCAGCAGGCGTTCGACGACGTCCGTGAGGCGCTCGACCTGGGTGAGCGCGATCGTCGCCTCCTCCTTCACCGTGTCCGGGTCGTCGGTGAGGGTGATCTCCTCCAGCCGCATGGAGAGCGCGGTGAGGGGGGTGCGCAGCTGGTGGGAGGCGTCGGCGGCCAGCCTGCGTTCGGCGGTGAGCATGCGGGCGATGCGTTCGGCGGAGGAGTCCAGGACGTCGGCGACGCGGTCCAGTTCGGGGACGCCGTAGCGCTTGTGGCGGGGGCGGGGGTCGCCCGAGCCGAGGCGTTCGGCGGTCTCCGCGAGGTCGGTGAGGGGGGAGGCCAGCTTGTTCGCCTGCCGGATGGCGAGGAGGACGGCCGCCACGACCGCGAGCAGGGCCACCAGAGCGATGATCAGGAGGGTGCGGCCGACCTCGCGGGTGATGGTGGAGTGCGGCTCCTCGACCCGGACCGTCTCGCCGCTCTCCCCTTTCTCCTCGGCGTGGATGACGTCGCCCTCGGGTTTGGCGCCGACCTCGATCGGCGGCCGGCCCGGAATGCTGATCACGGCGTAGCGGTCCTGGGTGACCTGGTCGCGCAGGATCTCCGCGTTGACGTCCTCGGCGCCGAGCAGCCTGGTGTCCACGATGCCGACCAGCCGCACCGCCTCGGAGTCCACCCGCTCCTGGGCGCTGTTGCTGATGGTGCGGCTCTCGACGATGACGAGGGAGACGCCGAAGACGGCGATCACCACGAGCACGACGGCCAGGGTGGACTGGATCAGACGGCGACGCAAGGGAGCCCTCCGGGCGGTTGCTTCCGCGACTTCTGCGACCGCTCAGCTCTTCTCGAAGCGGAAGCCGACTCCGCGCACCGTCGCGATGTAGCGGGGGTTCGCCGCGTCGTCGCCCAGCTTCTTGCGCAGCCAGGAGATGTGCATGTCGAGGGTCTTGGTGGACGACCACCACGTCGTGTCCCAGACCTCGCGCATCAGCTGGTCGCGGGTGACGACCCGGCCCGCGTCGCGGACGAGGACCCGCAGCAGGTCGAACTCCTTAGCCGTCAGCTGGAGCTCCTCGTCGCCCATCCAGGCGCGGTGCGACTCGACGTCGATGCGCACGCCGTGGGTGGCGGGCGGCTGGGCCGGCTCCGCGGCGCCGCGCCGCAGCAGGGCCCGGACGCGGGCGAGCAGTTCGGCGAGCCGGAAGGGCTTGGTGACGTAGTCGTCGGCGCCCGCGTCGAGTCCGACGACGGTGTCCACCTCGTCGGCGCGCGCGGTCAGGATGAGGATGGGCACGGCGTGGCCCTCGGAGCGCAGCCGGCGGGCCACCTCCAGACCGTCCATGCCGGGCAGCCCGAGGTCCAGCACGACCAGGTCGACGCCGCCCTGCATGCCGGCGTCGAGCGCGGTCGGTCCGTCCTCGCGCACCTCGACCTCGTAGCCCTCCCGGCGCAGGGCGCGGGCCAGCGGCTCCGAGATGGACGCGTCGTCCTCGGCGAGCAGTACACGGGTCATGAGCTGATGGTAGTCCGCGCCGGGCGGCGTCCGAAGTGTGATCGCCACCGCTCTTTCTTACTCAGGGACATGACGGACACGCCGCCGGGGCAGACGCGGGGCGAACCTGCGGTCGAGTGATGGCAGGATGGTACGGACCTTCGAATGCCCGACAGGCTTCCTTGATCACCTGTGATCCGTGCCTCAAGTCCTTCCATATCCGGCACTCTCCTGACGTATGGTGAAACAACGCCTGTAGCACCGCGGGGACCTTCGGCGACGGCTTGCCGCCGAGGGTCTTCTTTTGTGTGCCGAGAGGAATGACCCACGGCCGGACCCCTGCTCACGCGACGCGCGTAGACGCGCCGGTGCCGGCCGCCCCCCACCCGGGCGCGCCCTCATCCCCCGCGCGCGTCCCGACCAGCAAGGAACGACCATGGCGTCCAGCCTGACGAAGGATTCGGCCCGTCCGGGCACCCCCGGCTCCGGTTCCGGCAAGACCTTCTTCGGCCACCCCCGCGGACTGGCCACCCTCTTCATGACGGAGATGTGGGAGCGTTTCTCCTACTACGGCATGAAGGCCCTGCTCCCGCTGTATCTGGTGGCACCGGGCGGCCTGCACATGAACGCGGCCACCGCCACCGCGATCTACTCGGTGTACCTGTCCCTCGTGTACCTGCTCGCCCTGCCGGGCGGCTGGTTCGCGGACCGTGTCCTCGGCCCCCGCAGGACGGTCGCCGTGGCCGGCGCGGTCATCATGCTCGGCCACCTCACCCTGGCCCTGCCCAGCTCCGGCACCTTCTTCGCGGGCCTCGGCCTGGTGGCGATCGGCTCGGGTCTGCTGAAGGCCAACATCTCCACGATGGTCGGCCACCTCTACGAGGGCCCGGACGACCCGCGCCGCGACGGCGGCTTCACCGTCTTCTACATCGGCATCAACCTCGGCGCGTTCGCCGCGCCGCTGGTCATCGGCACCGTCGGCGAGAACGTCGACTGGCATCTCGGCTTCGCGCTCGCCGCGCTCGGCATGGCGCTGGGCCTCGCCCAGTTCCTGCTCGGCAGCCGCCACCTCGACGCCCGGTCGAACGTCGTACCGACCCCGATGACGGACGCCGAGAAGACCGCCACGCTGCGCAAGGCGGGTCTGTGGGCCGCGGTCGCCGCCGTCTTCTACGCGGTCGTCGGCTTCTCCGGTCACTACACCCTGAACTGGCTGCTGGTCCCGATCACCGTCGCGGGCCTGCTCATCCCGGTCATGGTCATCGCCCGCATCAAGCGGGACAGGGACCTGGACCGCGCCGAGCAGTCGAAGATGTCCGCGTACATCTGGTTCTTCGTGGCCGCGGCCGTATTCTGGATGATCTACGACCAGGGCGGCTCGACCGTGTCCCTGTTCGCCGACTCCTCCGCCGACAACACGATCTTCGGCTGGGAGTTCCCCGTCTCCTGGTACCAGTCGGTCAACCCGGTCATGATCATGGCGCTGGCGCCGGTCTTCGCCTGGGCCTGGCTGGCGCTGGCCCGGCGCGGCAAGGAGCCGAGCACCGCGGTGAAGTTCGCGATGGGCCTGGTCATGATCGGCGCGTCCTTCTTCCTCTTCCTCGCCCCGCTGGCGATCGCCGACGGCGGTCACAAGGCGGCCGCGATGTGGCTGGTGGGCATCTACTTCGTGCAGACCGTCGGTGAGCTGACGCTGTCGCCGGTGGGTCTGTCCGTGACCACCAAGATGGCGCCCGCGAAGTACGCCTCGCAGATGATGGGCGTCTGGTTCCTGGCGGTCACCGCCGGTGACGCGACCACCGGTCTGCTGTCCATCGCCGGGGTCGACCTCAACAAGACGGGAATCGTGGCCTTCCAGGCGCTGCTGGCCGTGCTGGCCGGCGGGGCGGTGTGGATGTACCGCAAGAAGGTCAGGGAACTCATGGGCGACGTCCACTGACGTCCGTCCGCGGCCGGGAGGGCCGCCGCACCCGGCCGGGTGCGGCGGCCCTCCCGGCGTACGTTCCTAGCTCGTCCTCCGTCCGGGCATGAACGTGAACACCGCCGCGCCCAGCAGCACCGCCGTGCCGGCCACCAGGCCCAGGGCCTTCAGGGATCCGTGGTCGCTCGTGCCGGTCTCGGCGAGGCCGCCGCTGGTCGTCGTGCTGCCGCCCCCCGACGACGAGCCGCTGCCTCCGGAGGCCCCGCTCGCCTGCTCCTCGGTGTTCAGGGTGAGGGAGACGGCCGTGCTGTCCGGGGTGCAGGTGGTGGTCGTGCCCATGGCCTCGATGGTGAGGACGCCGGGGGACAGCGTGGACTCACCGGACGCGCCGGGCTTGTAGGTGCCCTTGAGGTCAGGTATCTCGATCGGGTCGCCCTGCGGGATCGTCGCGGAGTTCAGCGGTCCCTCCACGGTGACCGAGCCCTTGTCCGCGCCGCCGAGCACGACCTGCATGGTCGGTTTCACCTTGCCCGCCGGGATGTCGATCGGGCTGTCCATCACCGACTTCTTGAACTGCACGGTCAGGTCGTAGCTCCCGCCGTTCTTCCTGGCGTTGATCTGGATCGGCGAGGTCGCCTTCTTCTCCCCGATGGGCGAGGCGCAGGTGTAGGGGATGTCGACGACCTTGCCGGTGAAATCGGTCTGCCCGTCGTCGCCGGACTCGCTCGCCGACGGGCTGAGCGAGGTGCTGGGCGACGTGCTGGGCGACGCGCTCTGCGAGGGACTCGTGGACGGCGACGCCGACTCGCTCGCGCTCCCCGTCGGGTCGGGCGACGTGCTCGAACTGCCCCCGTCCGCCGGGGTGACGGTGATCGTCGCCGCCGGCTGGACGGTCTCCGTCGGCGTGCACTTGGTGTCCGTCATCAGCGCGTTGACGACGTAGGCGTCCGGTGTCAGCGTCACCTGCCCGGCCGTGGTCAGCTTCAGCGTGCCCGTCATGGCGGACAGCACCATGTCGCCGCCCTTGGGGATCTCCGGGTTCTCGCGCGGGCCGGTCATCGCGATGTCCGCCGTCTGCGCACCGGCCGCCTTGAGGGTGCCGGACGGCTGGACCGTGTCGGCGGGCAGGTCGATGATGTCGGGGTTCTTCGACGCGGCCTGGGTGAACTTCCAGACGACGTCGACGGTGTCGCCGACCTTCGCCGTGGCCGGCGCGCTGATGTCGACCTTGGTGGTGCCGTCGATCTCGGGCAGTCCGATGCCCGCGGGCGGGACGCAGTGCGTGGCGTAGGACACCTCGGCGGCCTGGGCCGGACCGGCGGTCACGCCGAGCAGGGCTGCGGCCCCGGCGACCAGGACGGCGGAGCCCGCCGCGACCGCTCTCCTGCGGGTGGACCCGCGGCCCGGTGGTGGTACGGCTCTCTCACTCACTCAAGTTCCTTTCCTGCCGGGAGTCGTGGGACTCGTCGGATGGTCGTCGTGCGGTGCGGAGAGCCGGCCCGCCGTGCCCGGACCGGTGTCCGGGGTGAACCACGGCAGGGTCGTGGAGGTGGCGAGGGGGGTCTCTTCCCGGCGCCTGCGAGGGGTTCGACGGCGCCCGGGGGTCCGATGCCCGCGAGGGGCCCGGCGTCCCTGGGCCGTCCGCGGCCGGATCCGGTCCACCACGGCCATCCCGATGCGGAACACGGCCGCCGGCACCACCAGGCAGAGCAGGATCCAGAACAGGGTCACCCCCCAGGGGCGGCCCACCCCCCACGGCTGCTCCGCGAGGACCTTGCCGCCGTACTTCAGGGAGACGGTGTAGTCGCCGTGCGCGCCGGCGGAGAGTTCGACGGGCAGTTTCACGCGTGCCTTCCCGCCGGGGGCGATGCTGCCGCGCCACTGCCGCTCGTCCCACTGCGGGGAGAACACCCCGTGGGCGGAGCCGACCTGGAAGACCGGGTCCTTCACGGTCGAAGTGCCGAGGTTGCCGACGGTGAAGACGAGCGAGCGGGTGGGCGGCGCCCCGAACCAGGTGAGCAGCCCGCTCGAGCCCTCCAGCCGGGTGTCGGTCAGGACGGCCAGGCGTCCGCTGCCCGACTCGGCGGGCAGCGGTTCGACCGCGTGCCCGGCGACCGTGAACACCGTGTCGGCCGCGGACTTCGCGCCGGTCGCGGTCGCCACGTGCACCACGCAGGGGCAGGGCACCGGCGGCTCGGACACGGGGAGCGTACGGCTGAACCGGCCGTCGGCGCCCGTGGTCACCGCCCTGCCGTCGGCGTTGGCACAGGAGTTGGTGCCGCCGACGACCCCCCTCGCGGGGGTGGCCCGACCGCAGATCAGCACCATCAGCAGGGTGCGCGACGGCCAGCCGCTGCCGCTGACGGTGATCGTGTCACCGGTCCCCGCCTGGGACTTGGACAGGGTGACGACCGGTCCGCTCGCGGCGGACACGGGCGCCGTGGCCGCCCAGGGCAGCAGGAGCAGGGCGAGCACCAGCGCCGTGGTCCGCAGTCTGCCGTTCACGTGGCCGCTCCCCTCGACTCGGCCTCGCGCCCGCGACGCCGTACGACCATGACGGCCGCCGCGGCCGACAGCGCGCCGCCCGCCGCTCCCGCCGTCGCGCCCCACGGCACGAACCGGGCGGACGCCCGGCCCGTGGCCCGCGCGGCGCCGGGCGCGGTGACCGTCAGGCGTACGGTCACGGCGTCCAGGGCCGGACGGCCGTGCCACGGCTCGTCCAGCCTCAGCCGGCGGCCGGGCGGCAGCCGGACGGGCAGGGTGCGCGGGGCGCGGTCCAGCACGGTGCCGAGCACCCCCTCCGCGCGCACCGCGAGCCGCGGAACCAGATCCGTGGAACCGCGGTTGACCAGCTCGTACGTGATCCGGTCGCCGTGCACGGCCACATGCTCCACGGTCAGCGCGGACAGCCTGGGCCCGCTCACCCGCACCAGCAGCGGCACGCCGGTCCGGCGGCCCGTGGCGTCCCGTACGACGAGGGTCGCGGTGCGGTCTCCGGGGGACGCGTCCGCCGGGACCGTCACCGTGAAGGGCACCTCGGCACGGGTGCGGGCGGGGACCCGGACGGCCCCTTCCGCGAAGGCGACCGCGAACCCGGCGGGCCCGGTGCCGCTCAGGCGTACGGTGAGCGGCCGCGGGCCCCGGTTGGTCACCGCGACCGTGTCCTGGAGCACCGACCCGGGCGCGCCTTCCGCGTAGAAGGACGGCCGGCCGCCGCCGGAGGGCGCGGCCGACCAGCCGCCGGCGGTGGCGGCGGGAGCGGCGGCCACGAGCAGCGGCAGGCTCAGCAGCAGGGCACGGGCGGCGCGGGCGTACGGCATCGGCGGCTCCAGCACTCTTCTACGCGTCACGCGTACGGGGATTCGGCCGGGGTTGCGGTCAGCGGGGCTGGTTGCGACGGGTCAGCCACAGCGCGCCTGCCGCGCCCGCGAGGAGCACGGTGCCGCCGAGGGTGCCGAGGGCGATCGCGGAGTCCTCGGGGCCGGTCTGCGGGAGGTCGCCGCCGTTGGTGGAACCGCTGGTGGCGGAGCCCCCGGTGCTGCCGCCGCCCGACGCGGTCACGTCGAGGGTGAGCGAGGGGCCGGGGCTGTTGGTGGGGGTACAGGTGGTGGTCGTACCGAGCGCCTTGATGGTGAGCGTGCCCGCCGTGAAGGTGACCTTGCCGCTCTGCTTCGGGGTGTAGGTGCCGCTCAGGTCGTTGATCTTGATGGGGGTCTTCTCGGGGATCGCGGCCTGGTTGGAGGGGCCGGTCACGTTCAGCGTGCCGCTGTCGGCACCGCCCAGCTTGATGACGGCGGACGGTTCCACGCTGCCCGCGCCGAGTTCGACGGGGCTGGAGGAGACGCCCTTCTGCCAGGACATGGTGATCTTGTAGCCGCTGCCGCTCTTGACGCCCTTGATGTCGATCGGCGAAATGGCGCTCTTTTTGCCGATGGGCGTCTTGCACGAGTAGTTGACGTCGACGACTTCGGCCATGGCCGTGGGGGCGGCCGTCCAGACCGCCGCGCCGGCCAGGGCCGCGGCAGTCGCGAGCGCGGCGGTTCGCTTCCGGTTCGACACGGTCCCCTCATTCCCGACGGTTCCTGCCAGACCTCGACAGTTCCTGACGAGGCATCAGATCGAGCCGTCAAGGTACGCCCGGGGAGTTGAGGAGGGAAGACAAGAGGCACGCCGGAGTTGTGGCGATCCGGCGCACGGCTCCGGGGGGTTTCGGGGAGGCCCGGAAGGACGTACGGACACCACACGGTCACCCCGGGCCCCGTCCGGTGGCCCGCGACGCGGGCGGGGCTCCGGTGCGGGTGGGGGTCAGGGCAGGGTTCGGCTCCGGGCCGGAGTCCGGCCCGGGCAGAGGCCGGACTCGGACAGGTGTCAGGCGGGGGCGCCCAGTTCGGCCCAGACCGTCTTTCCGGCCAGACCGGGGGTGCGGACGACTCCCCAGTCCAGGCAGAGGCGTTGGACGATGAACATGCCGTGACCGCCGGGACGGCCCGCGCGGTGGGGCGTACGGGGGGCCGGCTGGCCGGTGCCGCGGTCGGAGACCTCGACGCGGATGACCTTGTTGTCGCAGCCCAGCACCATCGCCTCGGGGCCCTCGGCATGCAGACAGGCGTTGGTGACCAGCTCGGACACGACGAGCAGCACGTCCTCGGCGGCCGCCCGCCGGTCGGCCGTGGCCGCCGGCAGCCAGCCCCACGCGTACAGCGCCTGACGGGCGAAGTCGCGGGCGAGCGGTACGACCCCGCTCGCGCCGTCGAAGCTCAGTCTGCGGACCTGGCGACCCGCCGACACCCCGGAAGCGCCGCCGGCCTCCGCCTCCGGCTCCTGCTCCGGACCGCGGTCGCCCGGCGAATAGGGCCGGGTGGTGCTCATCAGCGCTTCACCTCACCGATTCACCGGTTCACAATTCAAGTTCACAGTTCCTGCGTCATTCAGCACAGCTGCTTCAGCACAGAGTGCGGTACCGAGCTCCGTACACGATCCATTACGTGGCCGGACGGCGTTTCCGTCGACATTGCCGCCGACATGTTCGGGTTCAGGATGTCTCCTGCCCGACGGAACCGGCGGAACACCCCCGTTCACGAAGGAACGGGGAAGGTGAACGGAGAAGGAGATCGTCAACCGCCCTCGGCCGCGTGGCCGCCCTCGTCGGCGAGTGCCGCGTCCAAGGAGTCGTGCACGGTGAAGACCGCCTCGGCGCCGGTGATCTCGAAGACCCGCGCCACCACGGGCAGCATCCCCGCCAGATGCACCCCGCCCCCGGCCGCCTCCGCCTTCAGGCGGGCGCCCAGGAGGACGTTGAGCCCCGTCGAGTCGCAGAACTCCAGCCGCGAGCAGTCCACGACGAGCCGGCTGAGCCCCCTGGAGAGACACTCTTCGAGTGGTTCACGCAACAGATCGGCGGTGTGGTGATCCAACTCACCCGCCGGCGTCACGACGGCACTGGAGCCTTCTTCCCGCACCTCGACCAGAAGCCGGCCCGACTGTGCGCTGCCGACCGTCCCGCGGTCCATGCGTCTCTACTCCCGGGGTCGCTCACTGCTTACCGACAGCCCGCCGAACGGCTGGCTGACGCCCTCGAACACTACGCCTTCGTCACGTACTCCAACACCCGAACAATCCCACGCAAACGGACATAACCGAACAGAACGCACTTGCGAGGGGCTCGGTAAAGCGGGTAGGGCTAGTAGGAACACGCAACCGACACGGCCGGCTTTGGAGGCGCCGCACACCGTAGTGCGCTCACTGGCTTCGGCAGCCATATGCCGAGAACGATGGAGGACATCATGTCACCCCGGCTCGACGCATCGCATACCCACACAGCGACGTCGACACCCCCACCGGAGCAGGAACAGCTGAATCCCATCGCGGAGACCCCGGAGCTCGCCGAGCTCCCGGAACTCTCGAACCTCTCCTACGAGGACATCGCGACGATCGGCGCGGTCGACGCACGAGCACTGTCCAAGACCCTCTTCGAGCGGCTGGAGTCGCTGGAGGAAGGCACCCACGAGTACTCGTACGTCCGCAACACCCTCGTCGAGCTGAACCTCGCCCTGGTCAAGTTCGCCGCTTCCCGCTTCCGCTCGCGCAGCGAGCCGATGGAGGACATCATCCAGGTCGGCACGATCGGTCTGATCAAGGCGATCGACCGCTTCGAGCTGTCCCGGGGCGTCGAGTTCCCCACCTTCGCGATGCCTACCATCGTCGGCGAGATCAAGCGGTTCTTCCGTGACACCTCGTGGTCCGTCCGGGTCCCGCGCCGGCTCCAGGAGCTGCGCCTCGACCTGGCCAAGGCGGGCGACGAACTCGCCCAGAAGCTGGACCGCTCCCCCACCGTCCCGGAGCTGGCGGAGCGCCTCGGCCTCACCAACGAGGAGGTCGTGGAGGGCATGGCGGCCTCCAACGCCTACACGGCGTCCTCCCTGGACGCCCAGCCCGAGGACGACGACGCGGAGGGCGCCCTCGCCGACCGCATCGGCTACGAGGACCACGGGATCGAAGGCATCGAGTACGTCGAGTCGCTCAAGCCCCTCATCGCGGAACTGTCCTCCCGCGACCGCCGGATCCTCTCCCTCCGCTTCGTCGCCGGCCTGACCCAGTCGGAGATCGGCGAGGAGCTGGGCATCTCCCAGATGCACGTGTCCCGGCTGCTGTCGCGGACGCTGGTGCGGCTGCGCAAGGGACTGACGCTGGAGGAGTAGGCAGAGGTGCGGGACGCCGACGTCGTAAGACACCGCTTCTCCCGCTCCCCGGTGGCTGTCGAGCCCCCGGGGAGCGTTGCCTTACCCCCGGAAACCTCCCCACGGAGCCTCTGACGCCACTAGGGTCACGTCCACCCCAGACTGACCAGTACGTCAGTGACGGCGAGGAGGCGGACCGTGTCCCGTGCCGACAGAGAGGGCGCGTACCCCGGTGATCCCGGTGGTCCTGACGGCGTCGGTGACCTCGGAGAGGTCGACGACACCGGTGATTCCGACGCGCGGCTGACGGGCCTGCTGCGGGGCGCGCCCGCCACCGCCTACCCGGCGCTGCGCACACTGCGCGCCCGGCACCAGGCAGCCGTCCTGGCGTACGCGCGCCTGTGCACCACGGGCGAACCGGCCGCGCGCCGGCTCGCCGCGGAGGCGTTCACCCTGGCGGCCCGGGAAACGGCCCGCGGCACCGACCCCGGCGGCCCGAGCGGCCCCTGGCGGCACCAGCTCCTGCTGCTGGCGGGGCGGGTCGCGGCGGACTGGGCCGCGGACGGCCGGGCCGGCGGACTGGACGCGAACCTGCTCCTCGTCCTGGGCACGACGGCACCGGGCACCACCCCGGCGCCGCCCCTCCTCGCCGCCTTCCGCACCCTGCCCTCGAGATCGCAGGGCCTGATCTGGTACGGCGTCGTGGAGCGGGAGGACGCCGCGCGGACGGCCGTCCTGCTCGGCCTCACCCCCGAGGACGTCGCATACGGCACCGCCCCCGCCCTGCACGCCCTCGCCCAGACCTGTCTGCGGCTGCGCCTGGCCGCCTCCGACGACCCCCGCTGCGGGGACTTCCGGCGGCTGATCGAGGAGTCGGTGCGGCCCCAGGGCGCGCGGCGCAGCCCCGACCTGGAGGCCCACCGGGCGCACTGCCCGCACTGCGCGACGGCGTACGAGGAACAGTGCGCGCTGCGGGACACGCCCCGTACGGCCCTGGCGGACGGCCTGCTGCCGTGGGGCGGAACGGCGTACGTCCTGGACGAGCGCGAGCCGTCCAGGAACGTGCCGAGCCCCGTCCGCAGGCCGTCGCGGCGCCGTTTCGTCCTGGCGTCGGCGGTGGCGGGGGTGGCGCTCGTGCCGCTGCTGCTGGTGCTGCTGCCGTCGGACGGCCCCGGAGACCCGACGGGAGCGGCGGCGGGTCCGTCGAGCGTGCCGCAGGTCACGGTCACGGCAACGGTGTCGGCGCCCGTCCCCTCACCGACCGGTACGTCCCCCTCCGCCTCCCCTTCTTCCTCGCGGAGTTCCTCCCCGCCCCGCACGAGCGCACCCCCGCGCACCCCCGCCCCGGCCCCCTCCCCCACGCGCCCGCCCGGCGGGACGTACGCGCAGGTCGTGAACGTCGCCACGGGCCGCTGTCTGGAGGTGGCGGGCGACTTCGACAACGGCACGGACGTGGTGACGGTGCCGTGCTCGTCCTCGCCGAGCCAGCGGTGGCGGGTGGACGCCGGGCGCGGCGTGGTGCAGTCGCAGGCCGACCCCGACTTCTGCCTGGACAGCCGGGGGTCCGTGGACAAGGGCGTGGGGGTGTGGAACTGCGATTCGGCGGAGGGCGACCACGGCGACAACCTCACGTTCACGGTGGACGCCGACGGGACGGTCCGCCCGGCGATCGCGATCGAGACGGCGATGACGGCGGACGCGGGCGGCGGCGTGTCACTGGAGCCACTGGACGAGGCCGGGGACCAGCGTTGGCGGGCGGGGACGGCCTGAGAAACCGCGGGTCCGTGAACGGGTGGAGGAGGCTGATCGGCCTTCTCGCCGCACGCCCGCCCGTTCCGGCCCCGGTCCTCAGACCACCCGTACGCCCCGTCGCCACACACCCGACACGAGCGGTACGCCGGGGCGGTAGGCGAGGTGGACGTGGCTGGGGGCGTCCAGGAGGGTCAGGTCGGCGTAGGCGCCGGGGGTGAGGCGGCCGATGTCCGTGCGGCGCAGGGCCGCCGCTCCGCCCGCCGTCGCCGACCAGACCGCCTCGTCCGGGGTCATGCCCATGTCCCGTACGGCGAGGGCGACGCAGAAGGGGACGGAGGAGGTGAACGACGAGCCCGGGTTGCAGTCGGTGGAGAGGGCGACCGTGACGCCCGCGTCGAGCAGCCGGCGGGCGTCCGGCCACTGGGCACGGGTGGAGAACTCGGCGCCGGGCAGGAGCGTGGCGACCGTGGCGCCGTTGGCGAGGGCGTCCACGTCCGCGTCCGTGAGGTGGGTGCAGTGGTCGGCGCTCGCCGCGTCGAGTTCGACGGCCAGCTGGACGCCGGGGCCGTGGGAGAGCTGGTTGGCGTGGATGCGCGGGTGCAGGCCCTTCGCCTTTCCCGCCGTCAGGATCGCCCGGGCCTGGTCGCCGTCGAAGGCGCCCTTCTCGCAGAACACGTCGATCCAGCGGGCGTGCGGGGCGCAGGCGTCGAGCATCTCGCCGGTGACCAGGGCCACGTACGCGGCCGGGTCGTCGGCGTAGTCGGGGGAGACGATGTGGGCGCCGAGGTAGGTGACCTCGTCGGTGTGGGCCGCGGCGAGGCGCAGGGCGCGGGCCTCGTCGGCGACCGTCAGGCCGTAGCCCGACTTCGTCTCGAAGGTGGTCGTGCCCTGGAGGAGGGCCTCGGAGAGGTAGCGGGTGAGGTTGGCCTCCAGTTCGGCGTCCGTGGCCGCGCGGGTCGCCGCGACCGTCGTGCGGATGCCGCCGGCGGTGTAGGAGCGGCCCGACATGCGGGCGTTGAACTCCTGCGTCCGGTCGCCCGCGAAGACCAGGTGGGAGTGGGAGTCGACGAAGCCGGGGAGGACCGCGCGGCCGCCCGCGTCGACCCGATTGTCAGTGGCGGGTGCTTTGCTTGAGTCACCGGTCCACACGACGCGGTCGCCTTCGATGACGACGGCCGCGTCCGGGATGAGACCGAGAGGGGAGCGGTCACCGAGGGAGGGGTCGTTGGTTACCAGTGTGGCGATGCCGGTGATGACGGTGCTGCTGCTCATCGTGTCCTCGTGGGTGGCGGTGCGGGGGGCGTTGGTCAGCCGCGCAGGGCTTCGACGGCCCGCGCGAGGGCCCGTGGCACATCGGGTACGAGCGTGTGGACGCCGTCGCGTACGACGTGCCGTCCCGCGACGACCGTGTGCCGGACGTCCGCCGCGGTCGCCGCGAATACGGCGGTCTCGGCGCCGAGCCGGGGCAGCGGGCCCGCTGTCCTGACGGTGTCGAGGGCGATGGTCGTGAAGTCGGCGGCGGCGCCGGTCTCCAGGATGCCCGCGTCCGGGCGGCCGAGGGCCGCGTGACCGTCGGCGGAGGCGGCGCGCAGCAGGGCGGCCGCCGTCCAGTGACCGCGGGTGCGGGAGCGCAGGCGCTCGTCGAGCTCCATCGCGCGGGCCTCTTCGAGCAGGTCGATGACGGCGTGGCTGTCGGAGCCGAGGGAGAGCGGGGAGCCCTCGTTCTGGAGGGCGACGGCCGGCCCGACACCGTCCGCGAGGTCCCGCTCCGTCGTCGGGCACATGCAGGTGCCGGTGCCGCTGCCGCCGATGAGGGAGATGTCCTCGGCGGTGAGGTGGGTGTTGTGGACGCCGGTGGTGCGCGGTCCGAGGACGCCGTGCAGGGCGAGGAGCTGCGTCGGGGTGCAGCCGTGGACCTCGAGGCACGCCTCGTTCTCGGCGGTCTGCTCGGAGAGGTGGACGTGTAGCGGCGCCCCGCGCTCCTCGGCCCACCGCGCCACGGTCGCCAGCTGGTCGGCGGGCACGGCCCGCACCGAGTGGACGGCGGCCCCGATCCGCGCGTGATCCCGTTCCTTGAGAAGTGAACAGCGTTCGGCCCAGGCGTCCGCGCTGCCGTCGGAGAAGCGGAGCTGGTGGGCGTTGGGGGGCTGGCCGAAGCCGGAGGAGAGATAGGCGGTGTCGAGGAGGGTGATGCGGATGCCGGCTTCGGCGGCGGCCTCGATCAGGGCCTCGCCCATCGCGTTGGGGTCGGCGTAGGGGGTGCCGTCGGGGGCGTGGTGCACATAGTGGAACTCGCCCACCGCCGTGATGCCGGCGAGCGCCATCTCGGCGTACACCGCGCGGGCGAGCGCATGGTACGTCTCGGGGGTCAGCCGGTCCGCGAAGGAGTACATGGTCTCGCGCCAGGTCCAGAAGGTGCCTGAGCCGACCTGGACGGTGCCGCGCAGGGCGCGGTGGAAGGCGTGGGAGTGGGCGTTGGCCAGGCCCGGGAGGGTGAGGCCGCGCAGGATCTCGGCGCCGGCCGGCGGGGTTTCGGTGCCGGTCCGGACGGCGGTGATGCGGCCGTCCGTCACCTCGAGGGCGACGCCCGGCTCGACGAGGGGGTCGAGCCAGGCGTGCTCCAGCCAGTAGGTCCGTGTCCGCTGCGGGGAGGTCACGAGCAGGCCAGTCCTTCCAGTACGTCGGCGAGGGCGTGCACGCCGGCCACGCAGTCGTCCTCGGCCGCTGATTCCGCCGGGGAGTGCGAGACGCCCGTGGGGTTGCGCACGAACAGCATGGCGGTCGGGACCCGCCCGGAGAGGATCCCGGCGTCGTGTCCGGCACCGGTGCCCAGGACGGGGACCCTGAGGCCGGTGTCCTTGCCGAGAATGCGGGCGAGTTCGTCGCGCAGGGCGTGGTCGAACTCGACGACCGGGGTGAAGGACTCGCGGACGACGTCCAGGTTCACACCGTGTGCCTCGGCGTACGCGCGGGCGGCCCGCTCGATGCCGCCGACCACCGTGTCGAGGGTGGCCTGGTCCTCGGCGCGGGAGTCGAGCCAGCCCCGCACCAGGGAGGGGATGGCGTTGACGCCGTTCGGCTCGACGGAGATCTTGCCGAAGGTGGCGACGGCACCGGCGAGTTCGGCCTCGCGGCGGGCGGCGAGGACCGTCTCGGCGTACGACAGCATCGGGTCGCGGCGGTCGACGAGCCTGGTCGTGCCCGCGTGGTTGGCCTCGCCCCGGAAGTCGAACCGCCAGCGGCCGTGCGGCCAGATGGCGCTGGCGACACCGACCGGATCGCCGGAGAGATCCAGCGCCCGTCCCTGTTCGACATGCAGTTCGACGAAGGCGCCGATGCGGGCCAGTCGTTCGGGATCCGCCCCGATGGCGTCGGGGTCGTGGCCTGCGGCCTCCATGGCGCGCGGCAGTGTGACTCCGTCGCCGTCGGTCAGCCTGTGCGCCTGCTCGACGGTGAGCTGCCCGCTGGTGAGGCGCGAGCCGACACAGGCCAGCCCGAACCGGGCCCCCTCCTCGTCACCGAAGTTCACGACGGCGAGCGGTTTGGTGAGCGTGGCTCCGCGCGCGCGGAGTTCGTCGAGCGCGGCGAAGGACGACACGACGCCGAGGGGCCCGTCGAAGGCGCCGCCGTCCGGCACGGAGTCGAGATGCGACCCGGTGACGACGGCGTCCCCGGCGGCGGGGTCCCCGAGCCAGGCCCACTGGTTCCCGTTCCGGTCGACCTCGTAGGCCAGCCCGCGCGCCTCGGCCCGCTCCTTGAACCAGGCCCGGCACTCGGCGTCGGCGGCCGTCCAGGCGTACCGCCGGTAGCCATGGGAGTCGGGGTGCCGGCCGATGGGCGCCAGCTCGCGCCACATCTCCTGGAAGGAGGGCACGTCCCGTGAGCCGGCCCGCACAGGCTGTGCGCAGTCGTTCCGCGGGGCGGAACGGATGGGCACAGCCGGACCGGCACCCGGCGACGGGAGCCCGGCCCCCACCGAGGAGTCGCCGTTCTCCGTCACGCCGGATCACCCTCCCGCATGGGCACCCGCACACCGCGCTCGTCGGCGACCGACTCCGCGATGTCGTACCCCGCGTCCACGTGCCGGATGACGCCCATCCCGGGGTCGTTGGTCAGCACGCGCCGGATCTTCTCGCCAGCGAGCTTCGTTCCGTCGGCCACGGAGACCTGGCCCGCGTGGATCGACCGTCCCATGCCCACACCGCCGCCGTGGTGGAGGGAGACCCAGGACGCGCCCGAGGCCACGTTCACCATCGCGTTCAGCAGCGGCCAGTCGGCGATCGCGTCGGAGCCGTCGAGCATGGCCTCGGTCTCGCGGTAGGGCGAGGCGACGGAGCCGCAGTCGAGGTGGTCGCGGCCGATGGCCAGCGGTGCCGCCAGCTCACCGGAGGCCACCATGTCGTTGAAGCGCTCGCCGGCCTTGTCGCGCTCGCCGTAGCCGAGCCAGCAGATGCGGGCCGGGAGGCCCTGGAAGTGGACCCGCTCCCCCGCCAGCTTGATCCAGCGGGCCAGGGACTCGTTCTCCGGGAAGAGGTCGAGGATCGCCTTGTCGGTCTTGGCGATGTCGGCCGGGTCTCCGGACAGGGCGGCCCAGCGGAAGGGGCCCTTGCCCTCGCAGAACAACGGCCGGATGTACGCGGGCACGAACCCGGGGAAGGCGAACGCCCGCTCGTATCCGGCGAGTCGGGCCTCGCCGCGGATGGAGTTGCCGTAGTCGAAGACCTCGGCGCCGGCGTCCAGGAAGCCGACCATCGCCTCGACGTGCCGGGCCATGGACTCGCGGGCGCGGGTGGTGAAGCCGGCCGGGTCCTTCGCGGCGGCGTCGGCCATGTCCTCGAAGGCGATGCCGGTCGGCAGGTAGGACAGCGGGTCGTGGGCGGAGGTCTGGTCGGTGACGATGTCGATGGGGGCGCTCATGGCGAGGAGCTGCGGAACCAGTTCGGCCGCGTTGCCGAGGACGCCGATGGACAGCGGCCTGCGCTGGTCGCGGGCCTCGACGGCCAGTTGGAGGGCGTGCTCCAGCGAGTCGGCCTTCACGTCGAGGTAGCGGTGCTCGATGCGGCGCTCGATCGCGCGGGGGTCGCAGTCGACGCAGATCGCGACGCCGTCGTTCATGGTGACGGCGAGCGGCTGGGCGCCGCCCATGCCGCCGAGGCCGGCCGTGAGGGTGATGGTCCCGGCGAGGGTGCCGCCGAACTTCTTCGCGGCGACGGCGGCGAAGGTCTCGTAGGTGCCCTGCAGGATGCCCTGGGTGCCGATGTAGATCCAGGAGCCGGCGGTCATCTGGCCGTACATGGTCAGCCCGAGCTGTTCCAGCCGGCGGAACTCCTCCCAGTTGGCCCAGTCGCCGACGAGGTTGGAGTTGGCGATGAGGACGCGCGGGGCCCACTCGTGGGTCTGCATGACGCCGACCGGCCGGCCGGACTGGACAAGCATCGTCTCGTCCTGCTTCAGGGTCCTGAGCGTGCGGACCATCGCGTCGAAGGAGCGCCAGTCGCGGGCCGCCTTGCCGGTGCCGCCGTAGACGACGAGCTTGTCGGGGTGTTCGGCGACCTCGGGGTCGAGGTTGTTCTGCAGCATCCGCAGCGCGGCCTCCTGCTGCCATCCCAGGGCGCTCAGTTCCGTACCGCGGGGCGCTCGTACGGGGCGGGGTCCTGACATGGTCTGCCTCCTTGCGGATGGTTCATCCCGGCGTACTGTTGCTGTCGCTATTCACATCCTGACCCGCTGAATAGAACTAGTCAATACATCGCGGCGACCGGGCGGGTGGAGAAGGTCCACCGAGGAAGGCGGCGGGAGGGCGCGGAAGAGGCGAGAACGGGGACGGGGAGGGGGCGGGAAAGGGCCCGAGGGAGTGGGGAGCGGGGCGCGCGCGACCGGCTTCACCACCCCTCGCGGGCGGTCGCGCCGTTGACGTATGCGGTGGGCGCGGTGTTGAAGGGACGCATGGGGCGTGGCGGCTTTAAACGGGGCCAGCCGACCCACCCTAGTCACCCCGCCGCATGTTCCGCTGGAAAATGCCAGATCCCTCACCCGCGGCACTGACGTTGCGTAGCTTCTTCATCACTCATCCGAACTCATCCGAACCGCAGGCGGGAGGGGAGCCGAACGGTGCCCGGAATCGACGAGTGCCTACTGGAGGCCATGCGGCTGCCCGGGGCCCGGGGAGCCGCGCTGGTCGACTGGACCAGCGGACTGGCGCTGGGCTCGGTCGGCGAGTTCCCGGGCGGCGACCACGAGGCGGCGGCGGCCGAGGCCGCGGAGGTCGCGCGGCTGACGGCGGAGCAGCGCGCGTTCACGCCCGACGGCGCGGGTGCCGGTCACGAGAGCGACGGAGCGGGGGCGGCCGACCCTCCCGTGGAGGATCTGATCATCAGCAACCGGGACAGTTACCACCTGCTGCGGTTCGTGCCGACGTCCTTCGACAGCAGTGTGTTCCTGCATGTGTGGCTGGGCCGGTCGGACGGCAATCTCGCGCTGGCCAGGATCCGGCTGGGCGAGATGGCCGGACGGCTGGTGCTGGGATGACGCTCGTGGGGACGCCACCGCAGGGCACGACCCCGCCGCCCCGGCTGCCGGTGCGGGAGAGATCGACGGCGAGGGACCGCTCGAGCCACCTGCTGTCGCCGATGCTGAACCGGCTGGCGGCCGAGCGGGCCACCGGGGTCCTGGAGCGCGAGCGCGGCTCGCTGTACCTCGCCGAGGGCCGTGTGGTGCACGCCGAGAGCCCGTTCGCCCCGGGGCTCGACGTGCTCCTCCTGACCCACGGCACACTCGACGCCGGTTCCTGGCGGGCGGCGCTGGAGCGGGCCGACGCGAAGCACAGTGCGCTGCGGCTGCTGCTCGACGCCGACCGCATCCCGCGCGGCGCGCTGGAGCTGTGCCACCTGGGGGCGTTGTACGACGCGGCGTACTTCGCGCTCGCCCCCAGCAGCACACCGGGCCGTTTCCTGTACGGCGCGGGGTCCCCGCTCGCCGGGCCGCGGGCGGTTCCGGTGGGCGCGCTGGAGAAGGAGACGCTGCGCCGCCGCGAGATGCTGGACCGGCTCTGGCCGGACCCGCTGGCGGACGGGGCGCCGCTGCTGCGGGCCGAAGCGGTCGCCGCGCCCGCGCCTACCGCGCGGCAGAGCGCCGTACTGGCTCTCGTGGACGGGGTGCGCACGGCCGCGGACATCGCGCGGGAGCTGGGCCGGCAGGCGTTCCACACCCTGGTGGACGTCCGCAGGCTGGCCGCCGCCGGACTGCTGACGGCGCTCTTCCCCCCTCCCCCGCCACCGGCCCCGGCGTCCTCGCCGTACCCCGCCACCGCGGCGGCGCCGGGCGCGGCCCCGCCCGTCCCGCCCACCGACCACCCCCCACCGGGCATCTCCCTGCCCCGAGTCAACGACCCCGACATCACCTTGCTGAAGAGGCTCAGGGATGCGCTGGAGGCCCTTTGAGCGGCAGCGACCGCGCGACGGGAGGAGCGAGTTGATGGCCGCCGGCCCCGAGATAACCGCCGAGCTCCGCCGGCTGCGGGCCCGGGTGCCCCACCTGACGGGGGCGCTCGCGGCCGGCGTGGACGGGCTCGTCCTCGCCCATGACACGCCCGGCGTGGAGCCCGAGGGGGTGGCCGCGCTCACCGCCGCCGCCCTCGGTGTCGCGGTGCGGATGGCGGACGCGACCGGGCAGGGCGACTTCCGCGAACTGCTCGTGCGCGGGATGTACGGGTACGTCGCCACGTACGCGGCGGGCGACAGCGCCGTACTGACGGTGCTCGCGCAGGACCGGGTCAACGTCGGGCGGCTGCATCTGGAGGGCCGCCGGGCCGGTGCCCGGATCGGGGACGTCGTCGACGCGTACGAGGCGAAGGCGCGGGCGGCCAGGGCGCGGGAACCGAGGGCGCTGCCCGCGAGGCCCGCGCCGAAGCCTCCCGTGCGGACGCCCCTGCGGCCCGCCCTCCCCCCACCGGGGACGGAGCCGGACCCCGCGCCGGCGCCACCCCCACGGACCAGATCGGCGCGCGGCGGTGCAACCGCCAACGCGCGCACCACCACGGAAAGTTGAGAAGGAACCGAGGAGCACAGTCATGGCCAATACCGAAACCGCACTGAAAGAGGCGCTCGCCTCCATCGAGGGCGCGACAGCCGCCGCGCTCGTCGACTACACCAGCGGGATGGCGCTGGGCACCCTGGGCGGCAGCAAGGGCTTCGACCTGAACGTCGCCGCCGCAGGGAACACCGACGTGGTGCGCTCCAAGATGCGCACCATGGAGCACCTCGGGCTGAAGGCGCAGATCGAGGACATCCTGATCACGCTGTCCGACCAGTACCACCTGATCCGCCTGATCAGCGGCCGCGGCGGCAACGGCCTCTTCCTCTACCTGGTGCTCGACGCCAAGCGCGCCAACCTGGCGATGGCCCGCCACCAGTTGCGGAAGATCGAGGAGGACCTGGAGGTCTGACTAGACGTAGGTCTCGGCGCGGCGGCGGGCCCCTCCGGGGGCCGCGTCGCCCGCCGCGATGCCGGTGCCGCGATACGCCTTGACGGTCTTGCCGGCCGGGCGGCCGCCGTACCGGCCGAGCCAGTCGACGCGCACCCAGAGCAGTGCGTCCCCGTCCCGTTCGCGCCGGCCGAGCCAGCCGGCCTTCAGCCGCAGGCCGGTGCCGATGCCGGCGAGCAGCATGCCGCCGGCGGCGGGCAGCGCGAACGAGCTGCCCAGCGCGGCCGCGAAGGCGAGGAGCAGCCACCAGCGGTGGCCCCGCCGCCAGGCGCGGACCGTGACGGCCCGGTCCTGGAGCACATCGTGTCTGCCGGCCCGGGCGGCGCCCCGGGCGAGTTCGGTGTAGCGCCGGCGCCCGCGCAGCGCCACCACGGCCATGGCCACGATGAACAGCGCGGCTCCGGCCATGACCCCGATCCGGCGGCCCGTGAACCCGGGCGGCAGCACGCCGACCCCGGCCGCGAACACCCCGGCCCACCACAACGGGGCGGCTCCGGCCCGTACCACGACGGCCACCCGAGCCAGCCCCTGACCTCCACGCGACACTGTTCCGCCTCCTCACCGACAGGTCCCGTCCGGCCAGGCACGCTAGCGAGCGAACGTGAGACGAGTCTGAGAGCGGCCCGGACCGGTGACGGCGCTACTCGACGAACAGCCCCCGGGCGGCCGCGCGGGCGTCGAACTCCTCCAGGCGGGCCTGCGCGTCGGGCAGGTCGTCGCACATCGCCTCCAGCAGGACGCGGCCCAGCAGCATGGGCGCGCACGCCGTGTCGAAGGCGAGCCCGGTGCCGACGGCGGCCGGCAGCAGCAGGTCGGAGCCCTTGGCGACCGGCGCGAACGCGGAGTCGGCGACGGTGACGACGGTCAGCCCGGCCCCCTTCGCGTAGGCGAGGGTGTCCAGGACCTCGCGCGGATGCCGGGGCAGCGCGAAGCACAGCAGGGCGGAGGCACCGGCGCGTACCGCGGCGTCGATGCGGTCGTGGATCATCGTGCCGCCCTCGTTGAGCAGCCGTACGTCCGGGTGGACCTTGGCGGCGAAGTACGCGAAGCCGTACGCCTGGGAGGCGGCGGCGCGCAGTCCGAGCACGGGCAGCGGGCGGGACGCGGCCAGCAGCCGGCCGGCCCGCTGCACCGGGCGCGGGTCGGCGAGCAGTTCGGCGAGGTGCCTGAGGTTCTCGATCTCGGCCTCGACTGCCTGCTGGTACTCGTTGTACGACAGCGAGCCCGCCGGCTGATCGCCGGGGGTGACCTCGCGCAGGTGCTTGCGCAGGGCGGGGTAGCCGTCGAAGCCGAGGGCGACGGCGAAGCGGGTCACGGACGGCTGGCTGACCCCGGCGAGTTCGGCGAGTTCCACGCTGGAGAGGAAGGGCACGTCGGCGGCGCGCCGCACCATGCTGTGGGCGATGCGCCGCTGGGTCGGCGTCAGCCGGTGTCCCTCGAAGAGCGCCTGCAACCGCCCCGCGGGCGTGTCCGCCACACCCGCCTCGCCCACACCCGTGCCGCCCATGTCGGTCTCCGCGCTCATGCCCCGCTCCCCCTCCAGATGTCCGTGAACCGGTCCAGCAGCCGGGCCGCCGCGCGCACGTCGTCCGTGAGCGGCCGGTCGGCCTGTTCCGCGCCGAGCACCGCCTCGGCGAGTTCCAGCGCCCGCCCGGCCGGAAGCCCCGGCTCGGGCCGCAGCTCGCGCTGGCGCAGCGCCCGTACGGCGGCGACGAGTTCGCAGCCGACGACGAGACGGTACGCGGCGCACGCGCGCAGTGTCTGCCGGGCGGCGAGAGAGGCGAAACTGGCCTGTTCCTCGACGCCCCGGGAGAGTACAGCGTGGCCGAGCGACGCGGGAGCGGAGAAGGCGCGCAGGTCACCGAGCGCGGCCGCGGCGGCGTACTCCAGGATCATCACCCCGGAGGAGGCGGGCTGGTCGTCGGCGAGGAAGGGGCGCAGCCGGGTGTAGGCGGGTTCGTTGAGGGTGGACAGGCGGGAGGTGGACAGGCGGGCCACCTGGGTGAGGGCCAGCCGGAAGTGGTCCAGGGCGAGGGCGAGCTGGGCCTGGTAGAAGCCGCCGTGGTGGTAGGCCGCGAAGTCGTCGGGGGAGATGAGGGGGTTCTCGGCGGCCGCGTTGATCTCGACGTCGAGCACCGCCTCGAGGGCGTCGGCGGCGTCGTGCGCGGGGCCGTGGATCTGGGGCAGGCAGCGGAAGCCGTACGGGTCCTGGATCCGGCCGAGGGGAGGGGTGGGCCGGTCCTCGGCACCGATCAGCTCCCGCATCCGGCGGGCGACCTCGGTGGAGCCGCGGTGGGGGCGGGCGGCGTGCACGGGGGCGGCGTACGCCTCGTGCGAGCCGTCCACGGCCAGCAGGGACAGGGCGGCGACGACCTGGGTCGCCTCGATCAGGCCGCGCAGTTCGTGCAGGGCGAGCGCGGACTGACCGAGGGTGAGGGCGTTGCTGCTGATCAGGGCGAGGGCGTCGTTGTTGTCGAGGGGCTGCGGCTCGGGAGCGCCGTCGCCGCGCCAGGGATGCTCCCCCACCAGCGCCAGCCCCACCTGGGCGAGTGCCGCCAGGTCGCCCGTGCCCACCGAGCCGAATTCGTTGACGACCGGGTGGGCCCCGCTCTCCAGGGCCTCGCAGAGCGCGGTGACGACGGTGGGGCGCAGGCCGGCGCCGCCGGCGAGGAGCTGGTTCGCGCGGACTGCGAGCATCGCGCGGACCTCCCGGGCGGGCAGTTCCTCCCCGATCGCGCCGGCGTGGCTGCGCAGCAGCCGCAGTCCGTGTTCGGCGGCCGCCTCGGTGGGCACGTCCTCGTTCCGGTTGGCGCCGACGCCGGTGGAGCGGCCGTAGACGCGTCCGGTCGCGGCGATCTGCCGGGCGGCGTCCCAGACCTCGGTCATCCGGCGCGTCGCGTCGGTGCCGGGCACCGGTCGTGCGGTGCCGTCGGCGAGGCGCACGACGTCCGGGACCCCGAGGGCGACTCCGTCAAGGACGACGAGGCCACTGTGCACGATCCCCACGTCCTTCGGTTCGTCCGCGATCCGAGACGACATATGACCTCGTACTCCCCTCAATCCGGACACTCGATCTTGCCCACCGGTCA
Organism: Streptomyces sp. NPDC002588; assembly: GCF_040295925.1. NCBI lineage: Bacteria > Bacillati > Actinomycetota > Actinomycetes > Kitasatosporales > Streptomycetaceae > Streptomyces > Streptomyces sp. NPDC002588. Next base: position 199,911 of record NZ_JBEOWF010000006.1, on the reverse strand, counting down.
TCAGTTACGTCGGATTAACACCGAACCGTTGACAAGCTATTCATCTACCAAGAACTCTGCATGACGTTATACAGCCGGGCAAGGGACAACTCATGATCCAGTTCGACGCGGTGCACAAGCGCTTCCCCAACGGCACGACAGCAGTCCACGACCTCACCCTGGAAATGCCGGAAGGCGGCGTGACCGTCCTGGTCGGATCCTCCGGTTGCGGCAAGACCACCACCCTGCGGATGATCAACCGGATGGTCGACCCGACCTCCGGCACCATCGAGGTCGGCGGCAAGGACGTCACCCGGCAGGACGCGGCCGAACTGCGCCGCTCCATCGGCTACGTCATCCAGCAGTCCGGCCTCTTCCCGCACCGCACGGTGCTCGACAACATCGCCACCGTGCCGCTGCTGCTCGGCCACGGCCGCCGCAGGGCACGGGCCCGCGCCGCCGAGCTGCTGGAGACCGTCGGCCTGTCCGCCGACGCCGGCAAGCGTTACCCGCACCAGCTCTCCGGCGGCCAGCAGCAGCGTGTCGGTGTGGCCCGCGCGCTCGCCGCCGACCCGCCGGTGCTCCTCATGGACGAGCCCTTCGGTGCCGTCGACCCGGTCGTGCGCACCCAGCTCCAGGACGAACTGCTCCGGCTCCAGAAGGAGTTGAACAAGACCATCGTCTTCGTCACCCATGACATCGACGAGGCCGTCCGGCTCGGCGACCGCATCGCCGTCTTCCGCACCGGCGGCCACCTCGTCCAGTGCGCCCCGCCCGCCGAACTGCTCGCCCGCCCCGCCGACGACTTCGTCGCCGACTTCCTCGGCGCCGAGCGCGGCCTCAAGCTGCTCTCGCTGAAGACCCTCGCCGACGTGCCGCAGGGCCCGGCCCCCGAGGGCGGCGCCTGGAGTCTCGTCCTCGACGCGCAGCGCAAGCCGCTCCACTGGGCCTCGAAGGACGCCGAACTGCCGGTCCGGTCCCTGAAGGACACCGACTCGCTCCTCGCCGCGCTCGACGAGTCCGTCGCCTCCCCCACCGGCCTGGTGGCCCGCGTGGACGCGGACGGCGTCCTCACCGGCGTCACCTCCCGCGACGACATCCACGCCCACGCCGGGCAGGCGCACGCGGAAGCGCGGGTGACCGCATGACCATCGACTGGTCCTGGATATCGGGCCACACCGACGACCTGACCACCCTCACGCTCTCCCATCTCCAGGCCGCCCTGACCGCGGTCGCCCTCGGTCTGCTGATCTCCCTCCCCCTCGCGGTGCTCGCCCACCGCGTCCGCCCCCTGCGCGGTTTCCTGCTCGGGCTCTCGAACATCCTGTTCACGATCCCGTCGATCGCGATCTTCGTACTGCTGCTGCCGGTCAGTGGCCTCACCCGCACCACGACCGTGATCGGTCTGACCGTCTACACCCTGGTCGTGCTGCTGCGGAACACGGTCGAGGGCCTGGACTCCGTGCCCGCGAAGACCAAGGAGGCGGCCAAGGCGATGGGCACGCGCCCCCTGCGCACGCTGCTGACCGTCGAGTTCCCGCTCGCGCTCCCCGTGATCATGGCGGGCGTCCGGATCGCGACCGTCATGTCGATCTCCCTGGTCTCGGTCGCCACCTACATCGGCGACGGCGGTCTCGGCCAGCTCTTCACCGACGGCTTCCAGCGCGACTTCCCGACCCCGGTGATCGCGGGCGTGGTCCTCACGCTCCTTCTCGCGGTCGTCGCGGACGCGGCGCTGGTGGCCCTCCAGTACGTCCTGACCCCCTGGCGGAGGCGGCGAGCCTGACATGTACGAACTCCTCAAGAACCTCGGCTCCTGGCTGACCAGCGGCTCCCAGTGGTCCGGCTCCGACGGCATCGCGCACCGCCTGGCCGAACACCTCCAGTACTCGCTGCTCGCCACCCTCATCGCCGCCGTGATCGGTCTTCCGCTCGGCCTGCTGATCGGCCACACGGGCAGGGGCGCGTTCCTCGCGATCAACCTGTCGTCCTTCGGGCGGGCCCTGCCGACCGTCGGCCTGGTCGTACTGGTCTTCCTCGCCAGCGGCCTGTCCATGTGGCCGGTGTACATCGCGCTGGTCGCCCTCGCGGTCCCGGCGATCGTCACCAACACCTACGCCGGCATGACGGCCGTCGACCCGGACGTGAAGGACGCGGCACGCGGCCAGGGCATGCGCGGCCATCAGGTCCTCCTCCAGGTGGAACTGCCGCTGGCCCTCCCCCTGATCATGACCGGGCTGCGGCTCGCGCTCATCCAGGTCGTCGCGACGGCGACCATCGCCGCCTACGTCTCCTTCGGCGGCCTCGGCCGCTACGTCTTCGACGGCCTGGCCCAGCGCGACCTCGTGCAGGTCCTCGGCGGCGCGGTGCTGGTCGCCGGGATCGCCGTCGCCCTCGACCTGCTGCTCGCCGCCCTCCAGCGCTTCCTCTTCCGCCACCGCACCGCCTGACCCACCGCCTAGGGACAACAGGGATATCAGCGACATGAACCGACGCACTCTCCTCGGCGGCCTCTTCGCAGCGGCCTCCGTCCCCGCCCTCTCCGCCTGCGCGAGCGGCATCACCTCCCTCGACGGAGGCGGCGACACGTCCGGTGGCGGCGGCTCCAGCACGGGCGGCGTCACCATCGGCACCGCCAACTTCACCGAGAACCAGGTGCTGGGCTACCTCTACGCCGCCGTCCTCACCCAGGCCGGCGTGAAGGTGAAGGTCCGCCCCAACCTCGGCACCCGCGAGATCGTGATCCCCGCGCTCAGGGGCGGCGACATCGACCTGCTGCCCGAGTACCAGGGCGCCCTGCTGGACTACCTCGACCCGAAGGCCACGGCGACCGAGGAGGGCGAGATGCAGAACGCCCTCACCATCGCGCTGCCGTCCGGCCTCCAGGTCCTGCCGTACGGCCTCGCCGAGGACGCCGACGCGTTCGTCGTCACCCGTGGGACGGCCGAGAAGTACGGGCTGGCCTCGCTGGCCGACCTGAAGAAGCAGAACGGCAAGCTGATCATCGGCGCCGCGCCCGAGGTGAAGAAGCGCCAGGTGGGCGTGGTCGGCCTCAAGGAGGTGTACGGGGTCGAGTTCAAGGAGTTCAAGTCCCTCGACTCCTCCGGCCCGCTGGTCAAGGGTGCCCTGAAGAAGGGGAACATCGACGTGGCGAACCTCTTCACCACCGACACCGACATCGAGGACAACGACTGGGTGGTGCTCAGCGACCCGGAGAACCTCATCCCGGGCCAGCACATCGTGCCCCTCATCGCCGACCGCAAGGCCGACTCCACGGTCCGAAAGGCCCTCGCCCGGCTCGGCAACGTCCTCACCACCGCCCATCTCACCGACCTCAACCGGCAGGTGGACACCGACAAGAAGGACCCCGAGGACGTGGCGAACGCGTACGCGAAGCAGCACGGGCTGGCCAAGTAGAAGCGGTGCTCCCGTGACTCCTCGCCCCTCCTGTGACCCCGACCCGGACAGGGGGGCTGTCCCCAGTGCGCGGCGCGCCCCCGCTCCCTACCGTTGAGTCCATGACGGGATGGGAGACGGCCATGGACGCGCGGGACAGCGACCTGAAGAAGGAACTCGACGCCACCCTGCACGCGCGCAGGGAGCTGGGCGAGGAGTACGAGTCCGCGCTGGTCGACTCCTTCCTGGAGAAGGTCGACCAGCGCATCGACACGGCGGTGGAACGGCGGGTGCGCCGGGGGTTCGCGGAGACGCAGATGGCGTCGGCCCGCGACCGGCGCTCACCGAGGGCCACCGACACATGGGGCGAGCGCTTCGGCTTCGGCATCGTCTCGCTGGTGCTGGCGGTCCCGTTGTCCGCGATCGGCGCGGGCACCGCGCACCTGCCCGGTCTGATCGTCTCGTGGTTCGGCATCGTCGGCGTCAACGTCGTCCAGGCCGCCCGCAGCTACCCCGGCCTGTTCGGCGGCCGGCACCGCTCGTCGAAGGACGGCGACTGGGAGAAGTGACCCCGGAAGGCCGGCAGAGTCCGGAAAGTGTTGTGCGCGGGGACCGCCGCACCCCCGTTACCGGGGGGCGGGACGACGGCGGTCCCCGCGAGGGACGCGGGCCGGGTCAGGCCGGGCTCGCGTCCATGGCGTCTGTGGAGGTCCGGGAGCCGCTCCGGAGGTCCGTGACGCCGTTTGGGTTGCCGGCCCGGGCGGGGAGCCGCTCCCGCCCTGCCGACACCCACCAATCTGCCGGACGCGTGTTAAGCGTGTGCTGCGCGGACGTGACGCCCTCGTACCACTTCCGCGAAGTCCGTCGCCGGGGCGGGCAGACGGAATTTCGGCGTCGGCACCGGCCGTTCACCGGACGTTCGCCGCTACTTCCCGCCCTTGGCCAGGAAGGCCAGCAGGTCCTGACGGCTGACGACACCGGTGGGCTTGCCCTCGACCAGGACGATCGCCGCGTCCGCGCCGCCGAGCACCGACATCAGGTCACCGACCGGCTCACCGGAACCGACCTGCGGCAGCGGGGCCGACATGTGCTTCTCCAACGGGTCGGAGAGCGAGGCGCGCTGGGTGAACAGGGCGTCCAGGAGCTCCCGCTCGACGACCGAGCCGACGACCTCCGCCGCCATGACGTCCGGGTGCCCGGCGCCCGGCTTCACGATCGGCATCTGCGAGACGCCGTACTCGCGCAGCACCTCGATGGCCTGGCCGACGGTTTCGTCCGGGTGCATGTGGACGAGGGAGGGGATGGCGCCGTGCTCCTTGTCGTTGAGGACGTCGGCGACCCGCGCGGACGGGCCCTCGTCCTCGAGGAAGCCGTAGTCCGCCATCCATTCGTCGTTGAAGATTTTACTGAGATATCCGCGGCCGCTGTCCGGCAGCAGGACGACCACGACGTCGTCCTCCCCGAGCCGCTCGGCGACCCGCAGCGCGGCCACCACGGCCATCCCGCAGGAGCCGCCCACCAGCAGCCCCTCCTCCTTGGCCAGCCGCCGGGTCATCTGGAAGGAGTCCTTGTCGGAGACCGCGACGATCTCGTCCGCGACGGTCCGGTCGTAGGCGGTCGGCCAGAAGTCCTCGCCGACGCCCTCCACCAGGTACGGCCGCCCGGAGCCACCGGAGTACACCGACCCCTCGGGGTCGGCGCCGACGACCTGGACCCGGCCCTCGCTGACGTCCTTCAGATACCGCCCGGTGCCGGAGATGGTGCCGCCGGTGCCCACACCCGCCACGAAGTGGGTGATCCGCCCCTCCGTCTGCTCCCACAGCTCGGGGCCGGTGGAGTGGTAGTGGGAGAGCGGGTTGTTGGGGTTGGAGTACTGGTCGGGCTTCCACGCGCCCGGCGTCTCACGGACCAGCCGGTCGGAGACGTTGTAGTACGAGTCCGGGTGCTCCGGGTCGACGGCCGTCGGGCAGACGACGACCTCGGCCCCGTAGGCCCGCAGCACGTTGATCTTGTCGGTGCTCACCTTGTCGGGGCACACGAAGATGCACTTGTACCCCTTCTGCTGCGCCACGATCGCGAGCCCCACGCCGGTGTTCCCGCTGGTCGGCTCGACGATGGTGCCGCCCGGCTTCAGTTCCCCGCTCTGCTCGGCGGCCTCGATCATGCGCAGGGCGATGCGGTCCTTCACGGAACCGCCCGGGTTGAAGTACTCCACCTTGGCCAGAACGGTGGCCCGGATGCCCTTGGTCACACTGTTGAGCCGCACCAGCGGGGTGTCGCCGACGAGGCTGATCATCGAGTCGTGGAATCGCACCGTTGTCTCCGGTTGCTTGCAAAAACAGTGGTCGTAGTGGTTCCGCCAGCGTAGGGCCTTACTGGTTTCGAGGGCCGCATGTTCACTCCCCGTCGAGATTGGGCGACCGTCCGTACGGGGCAAGGAGTGGATGTACGGACACGAGGAGGTGGCGGCGAGGCATGACGAGCATGTCGAGGGCGCGAGTGGCCCGGCGCATCGCGGCCGGTGCGGCCTACGGCGGCGGCGGTATCGGCCTGGCCGGGGCGGCGGCCGTGGGACTGCTGCTGGCGGAGGCACGGCTGGCCCGGCGCCACGTGAACGGGATCGGCGGCGAACATCCCCGGGTCCCCCGCGCGGACGGCCGCTACGGCCGCACCTACCACGCTCCCGGCACACCGGCGGCGGAACCCCTGCGCCTGGTCCTGCTGGGCGACTCCACGGCGGCGGGCCAGGGAGTCCACCGCTCCGGCCAGACCCCTGGCGCGTTGCTGGCGTCGGGGCTCGCGGCGGTCGCGGAACGCCCGGTGGAGCTGCGCAACGTCGCCCTGCCCGGCGCCCAGTCCGACGACCTGGAGCGTCAGGTGGCGCTGGTGCTCGGCGCCTCCGACCGGATGCCCGACATCTGCGTGATCATCGTCGGCGCGAACGACGTGACGCACCGGATGCCGCCCACGCGGTCGGTACGCCATCTGTCGGCGGCCGTCCGGCGGCTGCGGACGGCCGGCGCGGAGGTGGTGGTCGGCACGTGCCCCGACCTCGGCACGATCGAACCGGTCCCGCAGCCCCTGCGCTGGCTGGCCCGCAGGGCGTCGCGGCAGCTCGCGGCGGCCCAGACGATCGGTGTCGTCGAACAGGGCGGCCGCACGGTGTCGCTAGGCGACCTCCTCGGCCCGGAGTTCGAGGCGAACCCCCGTGAGCTGTTCGGCCCCGACCACTACCACCCCTCCGCGGAGGGTTACGCCACCGCCGCCATGGCGGTCCTGCCCACCCTCTGCGCGGCCCTCGGCCTCTGGCCCGCGGACGAGGAGCGCCCGGACGTCTCCCGCCGCGAGGGCTTCCTGCCGGTGGCCCGGGCGGCGGCGGAAGCGGCCTCGGAGGCCGGCACGGAGGTCACGGCGGCGATGCCGACGGGGCCGCGGGGACCGTGGGCGTTGCTGAAGCGGCGGCGGAGGCGGAGGGTGCCGGAATCCGAACCGACCGAGCCGACGTCCACACCATCCAGCCTGTCTGGGGGTGCCCCCTCTGGGGGAGTTTGAGGACGAGGCCGTTCAGGCCGAAGGGGGGTCTGGAGGCGCAGCCCACGGGTACGGCGCGCTTCCCCGCCCGCGCATCTCCGGCCCAACCGCCGGAGGCAAAAGCAAGCGCTTAGAAAGTGCGGCCAGGGTCACACCGCGACATCAGTGACCCTGGCCATACGTACGGGTAACTTCCCAAGGAGCCCTGCCCCGAACACCCCGCATGCCAATGGAGCCGTGATGCCCGAAGCCGTCATCGTCTCGACCGCCCGTTCCCCGATCGGCCGCGCCGTCAAGGGCTCCCTCAAGGACCTGCGCCCTGACGACCTCACCGCCACGATCATCCAGGCCGCCCTGGCGAAGGTCCCCGAGCTGGACCCGAGGGACATCGACGACCTGATGCTCGGCTGCGGCCTCCCCGGCGGCGAACAGGGTTACAACCTGGGCCGGATCGTCGCCGTGCAGATGGGCATGGACCACCTGCCGGGCTGCACGATCACCCGCTACTGCTCCTCCTCCCTCCAGACCAGCCGCATGGCCCTGCACGCCATCAAGGCCGGCGAGGGCGACGTCTTCATCTCGGCCGGTGTCGAGATGGTCTCCCGGTACGCCAAGGGCAGCTCCGACGGCCTCCCCGACACCAAGAACCCGCTCTTCGCCGAGGCGGAGGCCCGCACCGTCGCCACCGCCTCCCAGGAGGGCTCCACCTGGCACGACCCGCGCGAGGACGGCCTGCTCCCCGACCCCTACATCGCGATGGGCCAGACCGCCGAGAACCTCGCCCGCACCAAGGGCGTCACCCGCCAGGACATGGACGAGTTCGGCGTCCGCTCCCAGAACCTCGCCGAGGAGGCCCTCAAGAACGGCTTCTGGGAGCGCGAGATCACCCCGGTGACCCTGCCGGACGGCACCGTCGTGTCCAAGGACGACGGCCCGCGCGCCGGCGTCACCCTGGAGGCCGTCCAGGGCCTGAAGCCGGTCTTCCGCCCGGACGGCCTCGTGACGGCCGGCAACTGCTGCCCGCTCAACGACGGTGCCGCCGCTGTCGTGATCATGTCCGACACCAAGGCCCGCGAGCTCGGCCTCACCCCGCTCGCCCGCATCGTCTCCACCGGCGTCTCCGGCCTCTCCCCCGAGATCATGGGCCTCGGCCCGGTCGAGGCGAGCAAGCAGGCCCTGCACCGCGCCGGTCTCACCATCGACGACATCGACCTGGTCGAGATCAACGAGGCGTTCGCCGCGCAGGTGATCCCCTCCTACCGCGACCTGGGCATCCCGCTGGAGAAGCTGAACGTCAACGGCGGCGCCATCGCCGTCGGCCACCCCTTCGGCATGACCGGCGCCCGCATCACCGGCACACTCATCAATTCCCTGCAGTTCCACGACAAGCAGTTCGGCCTGGAGACCATGTGCGTCGGCGGCGGCCAGGGCATGGCGATGGTCATCGAGCGCCTCAGCTGAACTCCCGCCTCTGAGTAACCGCTTGGGCACCTGTCGTCACACGTCGGCCCGGAGTCCGGAAGACACCCGAACTCCGGGCGGTTTTGTGATCCAATCTCCCCCAGGATGTGACCTATCTCCCTTCATCAGGGATTTACGCAGCTCAGCGCCTTTCACCACCAAACCTCAGGCACAATTCCTGTCCGTTTCGTGACGTTACGCACTGACAGCTGGATAGTCCGCCCTTCAAGCTGATGTAGGAAGTCGGGGGTCGACTTTGAACCGGGAGTACGTCAGTGAGCGCCATGCCGATCGCGTTGCTGGTCACCACGGCCGCCACAGGCGCCGTGGGAGTCGCCGTCCTGCGCACCCTCTTGCAGCTGCGCCGACAGGTCGCCGCCCTGCACACCCAGCTCGCCGAGAACGCCGCGGCCGAGCTGCGGGGCCGGGTGCCGGCCGCCCGCTCCGCCGCCGACACCGCCGAGATACGTGCCGCGGTCGCCGAGGCGCTCGCGGAGGAGCGGGAGCGGGAGCTCGCCGAGGCACGGGCCTTCTGGGCCGCCCAGGAGGCCCGGGACGCCTCCGACTCCCCCTCCCTGCTGGGCCTGCCGGACAGTGAGCTGTTCCTGCCCCGCCAGGCCGACTTCGCGGGCCTGGAGCCGCTGGAGCCGGCGTGCGAGCCGACCGCGGAGGCCGACGAGTTCGCCGGGGAGTCGCCGGAGCTGGCCGCGGCCCGCCGCCGCCACCCCTCCCACCCGGACTTCGTGCCGGTGCAGTCACCGGTCGCGAACGACCACGAGCGCACCGTCGCCGCACTCGAGGAACTCGCCTCGGCCCAGGTCGAGCTGACCGACGTGCGCCCGGGCCCGCTCGGCACCCTCGACGTCTACGTCTTCGCCGACGGCACCACCCTGTGCATGACCCCGGGCCACCGCGAGACCGCGGAACGCCTCGCCTCGGCCCTGACCGCCGGCGAGACCCCGTTCCTGCTGGGCGGCTCGGGCATCTCGGGCGCCTACACCCTGACCTTCGCCTGCGGCACGGAGAACGTGTACATCCTGGCCGACCGGGTCATAGCGAGCCTGTAGCGACCGGTACGGTCACACACCCGCGCGCTTCTGCGCCTGCGCCACCAGTTCCACGGCTTCGCGGACCTGGCCCTCGTCCGTGAGTACGACGGCCAGGTCGTGCGCCGCCACCGTGATCTGGTCGGCCGCCGCGAACATCCCGGCATCCGGCATCTCCCGGAGTTCGGCACCTGGCTCCTCGATCCGCTGCGTCCACCGGGCCAACTCCCGGGCCAGCGCCAGCGCCTCCGCGGCGGCGCCTCTCTGCAAACGGCTCTGCGGAGCGGCCCGCAGACGATCGGCGAAGTGATCCACCGCACGGCTCAGAGACGTCGTATCCACCACGCCGTGAGCGTACGCGTCGTACCGGGACTGTTGCCAACGGGCGAACGCTCAGGCACCGTGACCTGAAGGACCGGCTTACATCCCCTTTGCAACCGGAGGCGCCGATGTCCCATGTCCTCTCCGAGGAGACCCACCGCAACATGCTCGCCCGCATCCCCCACTGCACCGGTCGTGCAGTCTCCGACTGGCTGCGTACCGTCGACGAAGGGCCCTGTCTCCGCTTCGAGGAGAAGGTCAGCTGGCTGCGCCACGAACACAACCTCGCGTACGGCCACGCCAAAGCGATCATCCACGAGTACGAACTGAGGAGGGCCGCGCGCAAATTCCTGTAGCGCGCACACACGCCGAAGGGCCCCGGGGAGACCGGGGCCCTTCCGTGTTCGCTTGCCTGCGCGGCCGCTAGTCGTTGCTGTTGAGGATCGCCAGGAGTCGCAGGAACTCCATGTAGATCCAGACCAGCGTCAGCGTGAGGCCGAAGGCGGCGAGCCAGGCCTCCTCGCGCGGGGCACCGTAGGCGATGCCGTCCTCGACCTGCTTGAAGTCCAGGGCGAGGAAGCAGGCACCGAGAATGATCCCGATGATGCCGAACACGATGCCGAGGCCACCGCTGCGGAAGCCGAGGCCGTCTCCGCCGCCGAAGACGGCGAACAGCAGGTTCACTGCCATCAGCAGCACGAAGCCGAGCGCGGCGGCCATCACGAAGCCGTAGAAGCGGCGGTTGACGCGGATCCAGCCCGCCTTGTACGCCACCAGCACGCCGACGAAGACCGCCATGGTGCCCATGACCGCCTGGGCGACCACGCCGTCCGCGATGTACGTGGACACCGTGGCCGAGATCACGCCGAGGAAGACGCCCTCGAGGGCGGCGTACGACAGGATCAGCGCCGGGACGGGCTTGCGCTTGAAGGACTGGACCAGGGCCAGCACCATCGCGACCAGGCCGGCGCCGACGGCGATGCCGTAGGACTTGTTGAGGTTGGCCTCGTCCACGGGCAGCAGCAGCCAGGCCAGGACCGCCGTGACGATCACGGTGCCGAGCGTGGTCGCGGTGCGCGCGACGACGTCGTCCATGGTCATGGCGCCGGTGGTGGCCGGGGCCTGGGGCGGTGCGCCCTGCTGGAGGCCCTGCTGGGCGTAAGGGTTCTGCGCGTAGGGGTTACCCGCCTGCTGGGCATACGGGTTGGCCTGCGTGCCGACAGCGGGTCCCCCGGCCTGCGGCGTCGCGTTGAAGCCCGCGTAGCCGTTGTCGCGGCTGAACCCCCGTCGCGAGAAGACCGGGTTTCTGCTCCTCATTTCACTCCTCCATGGCCGCACTGCGCGGCCTTGGGCTCAAGGGTAATGGGTAGGCAAAGGATTGACCCTAGTGCTTGAGGAGGATCTTTCCCTCTTGTGCTGCGCAACACGCTACGCGGAGGCGTGATTCCCGGCACCGGAGGGTCCCATTCATGACCAAGCTGCGACATGGCCGGAACCAGCCGGAGATCATCCGATCGCTCACCCGAACGGGAACCCGGTGTACGCCTCGGCGAGATCGGTCTCGGCGGCGCGCGAGGAGGCGATCCGCTCGAGCCGGGCGAGCTGCAGCCGGTCCTCGAAGGGCGTGGCGTCGGGCGCGCGGTGCAGCAGGGTCGTCATGTCGTACGAGAACCGCTCGGCCTGCCAGACGCGCGACAGACAGGTCGCCGAGTAGGCGTCGAGCAGCCCGGCCGACCCGGTCTCCCTCTCGTGCGTCAGCGCCCTCGCGAAGGTGACGACGTCCCCGACGGCCAGGTTCAGCCCCTTGGCGCCGGTCGGCGGCACGATGTGGGCGGCGTCCCCGGCGAGGAAGAGCCGGCCGTGCCGCATGGGCTCGTGGACGTGGGAGCGCATGGGGGTGACCGACTTCTGGGTGATGGGTCCGCGCTCCAGCCGCCAGTCGTCGTCGGTCTCGAAGCGGCGCTCCAGCTCGTCCCAGATCTCGGCGTCGGCCCAGGTCTCGGCGTCGGTGCCCTCGGGCACCTGGAGGTAGAGCCGGGAGACGGACGGCGAGCGCATGGAGAGCAGCGCGAAACCGCGGTCGTGGCGGGCGTAGACCAGTTCGTCGTGCGAGGGCGGCACGTCGGCGAGGATGCCGAGCCACCCGAAGGGGTAAGTCCGCTCGAACACCCGGGTCAGTTCGGCCGGGACCGCCTTCCGGGCGACCCCCCAGAAGCCGTCGCAGCCGACGACGTACTCGCACTCCAGGACGTCCTCGACGCCCTCGTGCCGGAAGCGGACGAGCGGAGCGTCCGTGTCCGCCCCCTCCACGGCGAGCGCCTCCGCCTCGAACAGCAGCGGGCCGCCCTCCTTCAGCTGGAGGGCGATGAGGTCCTTGCACACCTCTGTCTGCGCGTAGACCATCACCGAGCGGCCGCCGGTGAGGGCGGGGAAGTCGACGCGGTGGCGCTTCCTGTCGTAGCGCAGTTCGATGCCGTCGTGACGCAGCCCCTCCCGGTCCATGCGCTCCCCGGCGCCGGCCGCGCGCAGTACGTCCACCGTGCCCTGCTCCAGGATCCCGGCGCGCTGGCGGTGCTCCACATAGGCCCGGTCGCGGCTCTCCAGGACGACGGAGTCGATGCCGGCGTTGTGCAGCAGACGGGCGAGGAGGAGGCCGGCGGGGCCGGCGCCGATGATGCCGACGGTGGTGCGCATCGGGCTTCCCTTCAGACGGTCGTTCGAGCAGGCTGTCCACTTGTTCGCACAGTGAAGTTTTCTTCACTAGTGCGGCATGAGTCTGCGCCCGTGTTCAGCCGGTGTCAACGCTTGACGGGAGGATGCAGCGATCGCCGAGACGTCGGAAGTGCCCAGAGCCGGACTTGAACCGGCACGCCCGCGAAGGGGCAGCGAGGTTTAAGCTCGCCGTGTCTGCATTCCACCATCTGGGCAGGCCTAAGGCTCCGTTTGAGCTTCTGACCCTATCGGGATCCGCTCCTCCAACAGCCGAAGAGCGGACCGATGTTGTCTTATTTTATTGAGGTCTGAGGGTGCATCAGCACCTGGAACTCGCCATCCGCACTTGCCAGTAGCCTCGCGCGAGGCAACCGCTTGCGGATGCGGAATGACGGAATTTCACCGCCCGAACGAGGGTGCTCCACCGGTTCTTGACGAACCGTCTCCCAGCCGAGGTCATCCCCAGGTATGACACGGCGGCCCCTGGTCCCTCCCGAGTCTGTCTTCAGAACCGGAACAGCGACTGACTACAGGGCACGCCCCGGCCGTGACGATGGTTCATGTCCCCAAGGAACATCCCCGTCCCGACAGGAGCGCGTTTCCGTGACCACCAGCCCCCTCGCCGAACGGACCACCACCGTGGCCGCATGCGCCACGGACCTGTCGAAGATCTACGGGCAGGGCGAGACCCAGGTGGTCGCCCTGGACCGGGTCTCCGTCGACTTCCGGCAGGCCGAGTTCACCGCGATCATGGGCCCCTCCGGGTCCGGCAAGTCCACGCTGATGCACTGCGTGGCGGGACTCGACTCCTTCTCCTCCGGATCCGTGCGCATCGGCGAGACCGAGCTCGGCTCGCTCAAGGACAAGCAGCTCACCAAGCTCCGCCGGGACAAGATCGGGTTCATCTTCCAGGCGTTCAACCTGCTGCCGACGCTGACCGCGCTGGAGAACATCACCCTTCCGATGGACATCGCGGGCCGTAAGCCGGACAAGGAGTGGCTGGAGAACGTGATCCGGATGATCGGCCTCAAGGACCGGCTGAGCCACCGGCCCGCCCAGCTCTCCGGCGGTCAGCAGCAGCGCGTCGCGGTCGCCCGCGCCCTGGCCTCCCGGCCCGACATCATCTTCGGCGACGAGCCCACCGGAAACCTCGACTCGCGCTCCGGCGCCGAGGTGCTGGGCTTCCTGCGCAACTCGGTGCGGGAGCTGGGCCAGACGGTGGTGATGGTCACCCACGACCCGGTCGCGGCGGCGTACGCGGACCGGGTGGTGTTCCTCGCGGACGGCCGGATCGTCGACGAGGTGTACGGGCCGACGGCCGACTCCGTCCTCGACCGGATGAAGCAGTTCGACGCCAAGGGCCGCACCAGCTGACACCCGGTCCACCACCATCGGAGTAGACACCCCATGTTCCGCACCGCCCTGCGCAACGTCTTCGCGCACAAGGCCCGGCTCCTGATGACCGTCCTCGCCGTGATGCTCGGCGTGGCCTTCGTGTCCGGGACCCTCGTCTTCACCAACACCCTCTCCGACGCCCTCCAGAACAGCTCCGCGAAGGGCTTCGACCAGGTCGACGTCGCCGTCGCCGCCCAGCCCCAGGACGACGTCGGCGACAAGATGGGCAGGACGCCCGAGCTGACCGAGGCCCTGCGCGAGAAGAGCGCCGAGGTGCCCGGCGCCGAGTCGGCCGTCGGGGTCGTCACCGGCTTCACCGCCCTCGCCGACAAGAACGGCAAGCTCGTCGGCGGCGGCTTCGAGTCGCAGGGCGGCAACTACTGGGGCGACAAGGACCCCCGTTACCCGATCGCGGAGGGCAGCGCCCCGCACGGCGCGAACCAGGTCGCCATCGACGCCAGGACCGCCGAGCGCACCGGCTACAAGGTCGGCGACACCGTGCGCCTCTCGGTCGACGGCCCCGTCCTCACCCCCCGGATCTCCGGGATCTTCACCACCGACGACGGCAATGTCGCGGCCGGCGGCAGCCTCGCCCTGTTCGACACGGCGACCGCACAGAAGCTGTTCGGCAAGACGGGGACGTACGACGAGATCGACGTCAAGGCCGCCGCCGGGACCTCGCAGACCGCTCTGGAGACAGCGCTGAAGGCGGCACTGCCCAAGGGGAAGGTGTACACCGTCACCGGCCAGGAGCTCGCCGACGACCAGGCCAAGGCGATCTCCTCCTCGATGAGCGGGCTGAAGCAGGGCCTCCTGGTGTTCGCCGGGATCGCCCTGTTCGTCGGCACCTTCATCATCGCCAACACCTTCACCATGCTGGTCGCCCAGCGCACCCGGGAACTGGCGCTGCTGCGGGCCGTGGGCGCCTCGCGCCGGCAGGTGACACGGTCGGTGCTGATCGAGGCGTTCGCGGTGGGCCTGGTGGCCGGCGCGACCGGGCTGGTGGCCGGCATCGGCATCGGCGCGGCACTGCGCTCGCTGATGAACACGCTCGGCGCGACCGTCCCCGACGGCCCCCTGGTCGTCTCCCCCGGTACGGTCGCCACCTCCCTCGTCGTCGGTGTGGTCATCACCATGCTGGCCGCGTGGCTGCCCGGCCGCCGGGCCGCGAAGATCCCGCCGGTGGCCGCGATGAGCAACGTGCACGCCAAGGCGACCACCAAGTCGCTGGTGCTGCGCAACACGCTGGGCGCGCTGTTCTCGGGCGTGGGCATCGCGCTGGTCCTGTACGCGACGACGCTGGGCGGCTCGGACGGCCAGGCCCCCATGGGCCTCGGCGCGGCGCTCCTCGTCCTCGGTGTGTTCATCCTGACCCCGCTGCTGTCCCGGCCGCTGATCGCGGCGGCCTCGCCCGTCCTGCGGATCTTCGGGGTCTCGGGCAAGCTGGCCCGGCAGAACTCGGTGCGCAATCCGCGCCGTACGGCGGCCACGGCGTCCGCTCTGATGATCGGCCTCACCCTGATCACCGGGATGACGGTCATGGCGGGCAGTCTCCAGAAGTCCATCGACAAGATGGCCGCCTCGGCGATCAGGGCCGACTACGTGGTGTCGATGGCCAACGGCCACGATCTCTCCCCGGACGTCGAGAAGAAGCTCGCCTCCGTGGACGGCGTGACCGCGGTCAGCCCGCTGCGCAACGGGCCCGCCCTCATCGACGACACCGGCGAGTACCTGACCGGTGTCACCTCCGCGATCGGCGGCATGACCGACCTCAAGGTGGACGACGGCACCTTCAGGGTCGGCGGCAGGCAGGCCGTCGTGGACGAGACGACGGCCGAGTCGCACGGCTGGAAGGCGGGTTCCGGTTTCACCGCGTCCTTCGAGGACGGCGGGAAGGAGCGCTTCACGGTCGCCGGCGTCTACGAGGGCAACGACCTGATCACCGGCATCCTGCTGGACAGCTCCGTCCTCACCCCGCACCTGGACGACCCGGGCGACATGCAGGTGATGGTGAAGACCTCCGGTGGCGCCTCGGACACGGCCAAGGACCGGCTGGAGAAGGCCCTGGGCTCCAACCCGGCCATCAAGGTGCAGAGCAAGAAGGACCTCTCCAACGAGATCGCGAAGATGTTCACCCTGATGCTGAACATGCTGTACGGCCTGCTGGCGATGGCGGTGATCGTCGCCGTGCTCGGGGTCATCAACACCCTGGCGATGTCGGTCTTCGAGCGTTCGCCGGAGATCGGCATGCTGCGGGCGATCGGCCTGGACCGCCGCTCCGTCAAGCGGATGGTCCGTCTGGAGTCCCTCCTCATCTCGCTGTTCGGCGGGGTGCTCGGCATCGGTCTCGGGGTGTTCTTCGGCTGGGCGGCCGGTGAGCTGATCGGCGCGAAGATGGCGACGTACGAACTCGTCCTGCCGTGGGGCCGGATGGCCGTGTTCCTGCTGCTGGCCTCCGCGGTGGGCGTCCTCGCGGCCCTGTGGCCGGCCCGCCGGGCGTCCCGGCTGAACATGCTGACGGCGATCAAGGCGGAGTGACCGTGCGGGAGAGGGCCCCAGGTCGCACGGGGTCCTCTCCCGTCCCGGCTCAGTTCCAGGTGCGGGCGCGCAACGGCATCCCGGAGTCCCCGGACTCCGGGCTCCTGACGGCCAGGACCTGGTTGACGCCGATGCGGTTGCGTTCGAAGGCGACGGCGGAGGCGGCCATGTAGAGCCGCCAGACGCGGGCGCGACCCGGCGAGGTGAGGCTCACGGCCCGCCTCCAGTCGTCCTCGAGGCGGGTGACCCAGCGGCGCAGGGTGAGGGCGTAGTGCTCGCGGATCGACTCGACGTCACGGACCTCGAAGCCGGCGCGTTCGAGCTGGGTGACGGTGGTGCCGACGGGTGCCAGCTCGCCGTCGGGGAAGACGTAGGCGTCGATGAACTCGTCGACGTGGTAGTGGTCCTCGTCGCGCTGGGGGCGGCGGGCGATCTGGTGGTTGAGCAGCCGCCCGCCGGGCCTGAGCAGCGCGTACAGGGCGCCGGCGTACTCCAGGTACCTGTCGGCCCCGACGTGCTCGGCCATGCCGATGGAGGAGATCGCGTCGTACGGCTCGTCGGTGACGTCCCGGTAGTCCTGTACGCGGATCTCGACGCGGTCGGTGAGGCCGGCGTCGGCGACGCGCTTGCGGGCGTAGGCGGCCTGTTCATGGGAGAGGGTGATCCCGACGACACTCACCCCGTGCTCCCGGGCCGCGTGCACGGCCATGGAGCCCCAGCCGCAGCCGACGTCGAGCAGCCGGCCGCCTTCCGTCAGGGCGAGCTTGCGGCAGACGAGTTCGAGCTTGTCGCGCTGGGCGTCCTCGAGGCTGCTCTCGGGGTCGGGCCAGTAGGCGCAGGAGTACACCATGGACCGCCCGAGGACGATCTCGTAGAAGTCGTTGCCGACGTCGTAGTGGTGGCTGATGGCGCGGCGGTCGGTGCGCCGGGTGTGAAGGTGTCTGGCGCGGCGGACCTCCTCGCGGGGCGGGGCGGGTGGCAGCGGGGGGCCGGCGAGTCTGACGAGCCCGCCGACGGCCGCGCGGAACCCGGGGTCGCGTACGGCCTGGACGAGGGTGCGGGCGTCGTCGCCGCGCTCCCAGATGAGCCCGGAGAGCAGATCGAGGGCTAGATACAGATCGCCCTCGATCTCCAGATCTCCGGCGACCCAGGCTCGCGCGAGTCCCAGTTCGCCCGGTTTGAACAGCAGACGGCGCAGGGCTCTGCGGTTGCGGACGACGAGGGTGGGCGCGTCGGGCGGACCGGCCTGCGAACCGTCCCAGGCGCGGACGCGCACCGGGAGCGGGGCTCCCAGCAACTGTTCGACGAGGGCGTGGAGCCGCGGCGCGGCGTCGGTCATGGAGCACACCTCCGTGACGATGATCCGGACTGGCTTGACTCCACGTAAACACCTGACGAGCCCTTATGCAGTCCCCCACGCGCGTTACGGCTGTGCAAACCCTCCGCGCGTCCCCGTGCGGCCGCGGAAACGCCGTAGGGGCCGTCCGCACCACGGATGGCGGACGGCCCCTACGGGGTGTTTCAGCAGACGGAGATCAGGAGGCCTTGGCCTTCTCGTTCTCCGGCTTGGCGGCGACCGGGGCCGGGGCGGGCTTGGCGGCCTCGTAGAACTCCTCGCGCGGCGACTCCAGCGCGCCGAGGGCGACGACCTCGCGCTTGAGGAACATGCCGAGGGTCCAGTCGGCGAAGACGCGGATCTTGCGGTTCCAGGTCGGCATCGCCAGACCGTGGTAGCCACGGTGCATGTACCAGGCGAGACGGCCCTTGAGCTTGATCTTCATCTTGCCCATGACGATCATCGCGACGCCCTTGTGCAGGCCGAGGCCCGCCACCGCACCCTTGTTGGAGTGCGCGTACTCCTTCTGCGGGAAGCCCCGCATGCCGGAGACCACGTTGTCGCCGAGGACCCTCGCCTGGCGCAGCGCGTGCTGGGCGTTCGGCGGGCACCAGGCGTTCTCGACGCCGGCCTTGCGGGCGGCGACGTCCGGGACCTGGGCGTTGTCGCCGGCGGCCCAGATGTAGTCGGTGCCGGTGACCTGGAGGGTCGGCTGGGCGTCCACGTGGCCGCGGGGGCCGAGCGGGAGACCGTAGCGGGCGAGGACCGGGTTCGGCTTGACGCCGGCGGTCCACACGATCGTGTTGGAGTCGACCTCGAGGCCGTTCTTCAGGACGACGTGGCCGTCGACGCAGGAGTCCATGGAGGTGGAGAGGTAGATCTCCACGCCGCGGCTCTCCAGGTGCTCCTTGCCGTACTGGCCGAGCTTCGGGCCGACCTCGGGCAGGATCTTGTCCGCGGCGTCGACGAGGATGAAGCGCATGTCCTCGCGGGACACGGTCTTGTAGTACTTGGCCGCGTCGCGGGCCAGGTCCTCCACCTCACCGATGGTCTCGGCGCCGGCGAAGCCGCCGCCGATGAAGACGAAGGTGAGCGCCTTGCGGCGGATCTCCTCGTCGGTGGTGGAGTCGGCCTTGTCGAGCTGCTCGAGGACGTGGTTGCGCAGGCCGATGGCCTCCTCGACACCCTTCATACCGATGCCCTGCTCGGCGAGGCCGGGGATCGGGAAGGTGCGGGAGACCGCTCCGAGTGCGATCACCAGGTAGTCGAAAGGCAGCTCGTACGCCTCGCCCACCAGGGGGGCGATCGTGGCGACCTTGCGGTCCTGGTCGATGGTGGTGACCCGGCCGGTGAGGACCTCCGCCTTGGGCAGCACGCGTCGCAGCGGGACGACGACGTGGCGCGGGGAGATGTTGCCGGCGGCGGTTTCGGGGAGGAAGGGCTGGTAGGTCATGTACGACCGGGGGTCGACGACCGTGACGGTCGCCTCGCCGTAGCGCATCTTCTTGAGAATGCGCCGAGCTGCGTACAGGCCTACGTACCCACCGCCTACTACGAGGATCCTGGGACGCTCCGTGGTGCTCATGCCATCGAGTATCCACCCGCCCCTAGGGGGTCGCTCGTGCGCCCCTTCACAAGCTTGCAGAGGGTGTGTGTTATCCTCCGCGACCCGCGTGATCCACGTCATGGCGCGGAAGGGGAACCAGCGTGTAGGGCGGGGCGTTGTCAATGCCGCGTGAGCTGCCTCTCCGGGCCCGGAGGACTCTCGTGAGGGTCCTCCGGCACACCTCTGCCAGGTCCTCGCGATACGTCCGCGCGCGCCTCTTTTGAACATGTTCACACAGGTCCTGACCCCCCGGAAGGGTCAACGGCGACACGTTCGTCCTCCGGCAGGGCCGAATTCCTTGTGAAGAACTTCACGAACTTTTCCGGCGGGGCGTCACGGAGGGGCCCGCGAGGGCCCCTCCAGCCCGCTCAAACGCGCATCTCGCCTGCTCAGCAGAGTGCAGCCGAGGACGAGACAAGGGCCGAGACAAGAACCGACCGCGTGTACACACATGTGCGTACACTGGCGTGATGACCGAGGACACCGTGACCATACGGGAGGCCCGCGCCCATCTCGCGGAACGCATCAACCTGGCCGAGGAAGGCACCCCGACGGTAATCACTCGCAACGGCACTCCGGTGGCGGCCGTGGTCCCGATCGCGGATTTCGAAGCCCTGGAAGAAGCGGCCGACGTCATGTTGGCCCGAGAGGCCGAAGCGGTCCTGGCCGAGAACGGCCCCACCGTGACCATGGCCGAGCTGCTGGCAGATCTGTTCACCGAGCGCGGTGAAGGCACCGCGTGAAGTACGCGTTCCGGTTCACCACGGCGGCGCAGCGGCAGCTCCGGGCCATCGGTCGGCTTGACGCCATGCGCATCCTGACCGCGTTGACCGCACTCGGTGACGACCCGTATCGCGAGGACGCCGACGTCAAGAAACTCACCGGCCCGTCGGGGCTCTACCGGCTGCGGGTCGGAAGCTACCGGGTCGCCCACCAGATCAACGATGGCGAACTCGTCATCCTCGTCGTCAAGGTGGGCGACCGGCGGGACGTGCACCGCAACCTGTAGGCGGTCAGACCAAAGACCATCCGATGCCGTCGAGGATGTCGTGCTCGCTCACGACGACGTCCTCCGCGCCGGTCCGCTCCATGATCGACAGCAGCACGAGGGCGCCCGCCGCGATCACGTCCACCCGGCCCGGATGCATCGACGGGACGGCCGCGCGCTCGGCGTGCGTGGAGCGCAGCAGCCACTCGGTGATCTCCCGGACCCGGTCGCGGGAGACCCGGGAGTGGTGGATGGCCGCCGAGTCGTACTCGGGAAGGTTCTGGGCGATCGCGGAGACCGTCGTCACCGAGCCCGCGAGACCGACCAGTGTGTGCGCCTCGCGCAGCGGGACCGTCTCCTCGGCGAGGTCGAGGGCGGCCTCGATGTCGGCGCGTATCGCCGCGATCTGCGCCGCGGTCGGCGGGTCGCTCACCACGCCCTCGTGCACGAGGTGACGCTCGGTCATCCGGACACAGCCGACGTCCACCGAACGGGCCGCCCGCACCCGCTCGTCGCCGACCACGAACTCGGTCGAACCACCGCCGATGTCCACGACCAGGTAGGGCTTCGTCAGGTCCGCGCGGCCCCCGAGCTCCTTCGTGGCGCCCGTGAAGGAGAACTCGGCCTCCTGCCCGCCCGTGATCACCTCGGGCTCGACGCCCAGGATGTCCAGCACGCCGCGGACGAACTCGTCGCGGTTCTCGGCGTCCCGGGACGCCGAGGTGGCGACGAAACGCAGCCGCTCCGCGCCGTGCTCCTTGATGACCGCCGCGTACTCGCGGCACGCGGCGAAGGTCCGCTCCAGTGCCTCGGGCGCCAGCCGGCCGGTCCGGTCGACACCCTGGCCGAGCCGGACGATCGTCATACGGCGCTCCAGTTCGACCAGCTCGCCGGTGGCCGGGTCGCAGTCGGCGACGAGGAGGCGGATGGAGTTCGTACCGCAGTCCACGGCGGCGACGCGGGTCATGGTGGGCCCTTTCTCTGGGGAGCTTTTCGGCGCCGGGCGGCATCATCCAGCCCGTCCGGCGATTGAGGACGCGGCCCCTTCAGGGCCGAAGCCGGGGTCTGGGGGCGGCAGCCCCCAGGGTGCGGTCACCCGCCGGTGACACACGTCCCCTTGGCCCACCACTCCGGCAGCATCGCCAACGCCTCGTCGCCCAGCGGATTCACCCCGGGGCCCGCGGCCAGGGAGTGCGCCACGAGCACGTGCAGGCACTTCACACGGTCCGGCATGCCGCCCGCGCTGGGGAAGCCCTTCAGCTCCTCGATCTCGTCCCGGCGCCGGATGTAGTCCTCGTGCGCGGCACGGTAGGCCGCGGCGAGCTCCGGGTCGGTCCCCAGTCGCTCGGTCATCTCCTTCATCACGCCGTTCGCCTCGAGCGTGCCGATCGCCGAGTTGGCCTTCGGGCACGTCAGGTAGTAGAGCGTCGGGAAGGGCGTGCCGTCGGGCAGCCGGGGGGCCGTCTCGACCACGTCCGGCTGGCCGCACGGGCACCGGTGCGCGATCGCGCGCAGCCCGCGCGGCGGGCGTCCGAGCTGCTGCTTGAAGGCCTCGACGTCCGCGTCGGTGGGCTCGGTGCGCGGGGTGGTCGGCGGGACTGTTTCCATGCCTGTACGAAAATCTCTCTGTCAGTTCACTGGTCGGAGGCGTCGGCCTTGTCGACCCCGTCCCAGACGTTGGCGTACCAGGGGCGGTCGGCCGCCCCGAGGTCGGCGCGGGACTGCTTGGCCGCGTCCGGGTCGATCACGACGTAACCGGTCTCCCCCGGCATCACATAGTGCAGCCGCTGCCGGATCTGCTGCTCGGCGTACGCGTCGTCCTGCCAGCGTGCCTTGAGGTCGCGCAGCTGCTCGACCCGCTCGCTCGCCTGCTGCTTCTCCCGCTCCAGGTCGGCGATCTCGGCGCGCTGGGAGACGTACTGCCGCATCGGGTAGGCCAGCGCCACGATCAGCGTGCACACGACGAGCGCCAGGAGCGCCGCGCGGCCGGTGAGGCGGGAGCGGCGGGCCTGGCGCTTGGTCTGGGAGCGGTAGACACGGGCCGCCGTCTGCTCGCCGAGCAGCCGCAGCCTGGTCGCCGTGGAGAAACGGTCCCGGTCCTTCACCGCCATCGGCCCTCCGCCTCCCCTGGTGCACACGCGTACGTCCCCGCACACGGTACGGGACCGGGTACGGGGACGTACGTGCGACTGGCTGAGCCTTGACCCCGGTGGGGTCAGCCCTTGAAGCGCGGGAACGCGCTGCGGCCGGCGTACACCGCGGCGTCGTCGAGGATCTCCTCGATGCGCAGCAGCTGGTTGTACTTGGCGACACGGTCCGAGCGGGCCGGGGCGCCGGTCTTGATCTGACCGCAGTTCACCGCGACGGCGAGGTCGGCGATGGTGACGTCCTCGGTCTCGCCCGAGCGGTGGGACATCATGCACTTGAAGCCGTTGCGCTGGGCCATCTCGACGGCGTCCAGGGTCTCGGTCAGCGAGCCGATCTGGTTCACCTTCACGAGCAGGGCGTTGGCGGAGCCCTCCTCGATGCCGCGGGCCAGGCGCTCCGGGTTGGTGACGAACAGGTCGTCGCCGACGATCTGGACCTTGTCGCCCAGCTTGTCGGTGATGACCTTCCAGCCGGCCCAGTCGTCCTCGAACAGCGGGTCCTCGATGGAGACGAGCGGGTAGGCCGCCACGAGCTCCTCGTAGTACTCGGTCATCTCGGCGGCCGAGCGGGACTTGCCCTCGAACTCGTACATGCCGTCCTTGTAGAACTCGGACGCGGCGACGTCGAGCGCGAGCGCGATCTGCTCGCCGGGCACGTAACCGGCCTGCTTGACGGCCTCGATGATGAGGTCGAGCGCGGCGCGGTTGGACTCCAGGTTCGGGGCGAAGCCGCCCTCGTCGCCGAGGCCGGTGGACAGGCCCTTGGTCTTCAGCACCTTCTTGAGGGTGTGGTAGACCTCGGCGCCCCAGCGCAGTGCCTCGGAGAAGGACTCCGCGCCGATCGGGGCGATCATGAACTCCTGGATGTCCACGTTGGAGTCGGCGTGCGAGCCGCCGTTCAGGATGTTCATCATCGGCACCGGCAGCAGGTGCGCGTTCGGGCCGCCCAGGTAGCGGAAGAGGGGGAGGTCGCTGGCCTCGGAGGCGGCGTGGGCGACGGCGAGGGAGACACCGAGGATGGCGTTGGCGCCGAGGGAGCCCTTGTTGTCGGTGGCGTCCAGGTCGAACATGGCCTGGTCGATCAGCCGCTGCTCGGTGGCGTCGTAGCCGACGAGCTCCGGGCCGATCTGCTCGATGACGGCGAGGACGGCCTTCTCGACACCCTTGCCGTGGTAGCGGTTCGGGTCACCGTCGCGCAGTTCGATGGCCTCGAAGGCACCGGTGGAGGCGCCGGACGGGACGGCGGCACGACCCGTGCTGCCGTCGTCGAGGCCGACCTCGACCTCGACCGTGGGGTTGCCTCGGGAGTCCAGGATTTCCCGGGCTACGACGACGTCGATGGACGGCACGAGCATCTCCTTCTTGGGATGTGACGCTGGTAGTGCGGGGCCGCGTGGGCCTTGCGACTAGAGCCTAACCGCCTTCGGGGCGTCGGCAGCCGACCGACCGTCCCGTGGACAAACTGACCGTACACATTGTTCCCCCACGGAACAAAGGGTGGGTGACGTCCGGACGAAAAATGGGGGCAGAGAAAACCCCGCTCCGGTGCGTACGGGGGAACACACACCGGAGCGGGGAGCCCGTGGGGACGGGGGAACCCTCGCGAGGTCTTCAGTCTGGGGGGATCACTTGTGAGGGCGCTGTGAACCTACCGGCAGCCGGATGTCACTTCAGGTGCAGCTGCTGGCCCGGGTAGATGAGGTCGGCGTCGTCGATGATGTCCTTGTTCAGCTGGAACAGCTTCTCCCAGCCGCCCTTGACCTTGTGCTTCGCGGCGATGGAGCTCAGGGTGTCGCCCTTGACGACCTTGTACTCGCCGTCGCCCTTCTTGACCTTCTTGCCGGTCGGGGTGGTGACGGTCTTCTTGCCCTGCTCGCTCTTGGTGGCGGCCGGGCGGTCGGTGGAGCGGGAGGCGGCCTGCTCGTCGGCGGAGCGGGACTGCGTGGAGGAGCTGGACGAGCCGGAGGAGCTGCTGCCGGAGCTCGACGAGCTGCTGCCGTTGTACGAGGCGCCGGACAGGCCCGTGCCGCAGACCGGCCAGGCACCCTTGCCCTGCGAGGCGAGGACCTTCTCGGCGATCTCGATCTGCTGGGACTTGCTGGCCTTGTCGGCCGTGGAGGCGTACGCCGTGCCGCCGTACGCGGCCCAGGTGGAGGCGGAGAACTGCAGGCCGCCGTAGTAGCCGTTGCCGGTGTTGATGGACCAGTTGCCGCCGGACTCGCACTGGGCGACCGCGTCCCACTCGGAGGCGGTGGCGGCGGAGGCGCTGCCGGCCGCCATCAGCGGGGCGGCGATGGCGACACCGGTGACGCCGGCGAGCGCGGCGACGCGGGTGGCCTTGGACGGACGACGGTGCTTGCCCTTGCTGGAAAACAGCATGGTGGATCCCCTCACCGACGCCTGCGAGGTGAGCTGTCGGGTTCGGGCCGGTTGAGTTGCCCGGCCGCACACCTCGCGGTGCGCGGCTTCACCCCGAGCCGGTCCAGCGTCAACCGCTGGGCCCGGCACTTACCTTGGGTCCCCCGCTCCTGCCTACGGCGCTTGACGCGACGACTGTTCCCGGGCCGCCGCTGGCAGGATTCGGCGTTGCGGTGGCCGGGGCTCGGGTTGCCGAGCGGCCTCGACCGTAGTCACGCGATCCGCTGAATTTCAAAGACGATCAGGGCTTCTGAGACTCATCCCACACTTTCGCCAAAACGGACATTCGGCGCGAAGTATGAGTGAACTCCCGTCGCTTTTGGTGCCGTTGCCGCCCTATTGGACGCTTACGTCGAGGGTCTGACCGGCGACGATGTCGCTCGGGTCGGCACCGATGAGGTCCTTGTTCTCGGCGTAGAGCGCCTCCCACCCTCCGTCGACACCAAGGGAGTCGGCGATGGTGATGAGGGAGTCGCCCTCCCGCACCGTGTACGTACTCGCCGCGTGCCGGCCGGAGGAGGTGGCGGTGGTACCGGCCGACAGGGTCTCGTCGGCGGTGGAACCACGGTGGCGGCCCGAAGTGAGCGAGCCGGTGTCGACGAGGCTCCAAGAACCCGCCTCCTGGGCCGCATTGTCCGAGTCGTCCGTTTCCGGGGTGGCCGTGGGCGAACCGCCGGTCGGCTGCGAATCGCCCCGACCGTCGCCGGACGCGTCCGACTTGTCGGATTCATCCTTCGCGGCGGAGGACGGGGACGAAGAGGACTGACCGGACTCGGGGGACGAAGAGGACGTATCGCCGGACGAGTCGGAGGAGCTCGCACCGGAGTCGCCGGAGTCCGAGGAGCCGGACGACAATCCCTTGGTCAGGTCGGACAAACCGGATGAAGCAGATGAGTCGGACGAGTCGTCGGCCACGCCGGTGTCCACGTCCGTCGCGCCGGACTCCTTGGTGAGCCCGGAGGTCAGCGCACAGGTACCCCACACGCCGACGTCTTCTGCCGCGAGGAGCTTCTGCGCCACGGCTATCTGCTGGTTGCGGCTGGCCAGATCGGGGCTCTTGGCGTAGTCGAGTCCGCCGTACGTCTCCCAGTCGTCCTGGGTGAGGCTCAGGCCGCCGTACTCGCCGTTGCCGTCGTCGGCGCTCCAGGAGCCGCCGCTCTCGCACTGCGCCACCTTGTCCCACACCGTGCCGTCGGCGGCGCTCGCCCCACCGGCCGCGAACAGCGGGATGGCGATGGCGGAGCCGGTCACTCCCGCCGCGACGAGGAGGGCCGGAGCCTGACGGGGGCGACGGTGACGACCGTTCCCGGAGAGCATGCGAGGGCCTTTCTCTGGACATCTGTAACCGGCACGGCGGGCGGTGCGGGAGCATCCGGGTTGCCGCGCTGACGAGTGAACGTATCGGCAGACGATCACTTGTCACAAGTTAATGCCGCGCAGATCACGTGAAGATCACAGAGTTGAGGACCGGTCACCTTTGCTCCGCCGGACGGTCACACTCCCGCTGACCTGTGGTCGGTCACGGACCGGAGTGAACTCGACCGGGAGCGTGCGCAGTCCGCGCATGATGAGCCCGCCGCGCCACCTCAACTCAGCCGGGTCCACGGCGAGTTCGAGGTCCGGGAGGCGGGTGAGGAGGGTGGCGAGCGCGGTCTGGCCCTCCAGGCGGGCGAGGGGGGCGCCGAGGCAGTAGTGGATGCCGTGTCCGTAGCCGAGGTGCTGGTTGTCGCGGCGGGAGAGGTCGAGGGCGTCGGGGTCGGCGAAACGGGCGGGGTCACGGTCGGCGGCGGCGAGGACGACGAGGACGGGGTCGCCGGGCGCGATGTCCTCGCCGCCGAGCGTGAGGGCCTCCGTGGCGAACCGCCAGGTGGCCAGTTCCACAGGGCCGTCATAGCGGAGGAGTTCCTCGACGCCGGTCTCGAGGAGGGTGCGGTCGGTCGTGGCCAGCGAGTCCTGGAGGCGCCGGCGCTGCCCGGGGTGGGTGAGAAGGGCGTAGGTACCGTTGCCGATCAGGTTCACGGTCGTCTCGAACCCGGCGAACAGCAGGATGAACGCCATGGCGGCCGCCTCGTTCTCGGTGAGGTGCTCGCCGTGGTCGGAGGCCCGGATGAGACCGGAGATGAGGTCCTCGCCGGGGACGGGGTCGGCGGGGAGTTCCGCACGCTTGCGGTGGATGAGCTCCAGCAGATAGCCGCGCATCTTCTTCACGGACCGGGCGACCCCGCCCCGGGGCCCTCCCCCGTGACGGATCATCATGCCCGCCCAGTCCCGGAAGTCGTCCTGGTCCTCCCGGGGGACGCCGAGGAGGTCGCAGATGGCGTGGATGGGGAGGGGGAAGGCGAAGTCATGGATGAGGTCGGCCTCGCCCTTGGCCGCGAACCCGTCGATGAGACGATCCGTCAACTCCTGTACGCGGGGCGCGAACTCGGCGACCCGGCGGGGCGTGAACGCCTTGCTGACCAGCCGCCGCAGCCGGGTGTGGTCCGGCGGGTCGATGTTCAGCAGATGCGTCATCAACTCGGCCTTGCGCTCACCGGGGATACCGGTCTTGCCCCTGGCGTGCGCGGGCTCGTCGTGGTGCGCGGGATTCTTGGAGAGCCGCTGGTCGGCGAGGGCCTGTTTCGCGTCGGCGTAACGGGTGACCAGCCAGGCCTCCACTCCGCTGGGCAGCCGCGTCCTGCGCACGGGGGCGTGCTCGCGGAGCCAGGCGTAGGCGGGGTAGGGGTCGGTGGCGAACTCCCAGGTGAAGAGGTCCGGGGCGGGCGCGGCTGGAGGGGGCTTGCTGGTCACTCCTCGACGGTATCCGGCTTTTCGGCGCACGCCCCACGGCGGGCTTGGCCGGCCGGCGCTCCCCCACAGGCCCCCGTGCCCTCACCACGCCCCAGGGGCGACGGGGTCAACCGGCAACCCCCTCGGCAGCCCGGATCGCGTCCCGGTAGGCGCGGGCCGCCGCCCGCAGGGATGCCTCCGGGTCGACTCCCTCCGTCTCCGCGCGGGCCGCCAGTGCCAGCAGTTCGTAGCCGATGCCCTCCGCCGCGGGGAGCGGTACCTCGAGGCCCGCCGATCTCACCCGCGACGCGAGTTTCGCGGCCAGGGCCAGGCCCGGCTGGTGGAGGGGGACGCCGTCCGTGACCGACTCGCGGCGCTTCTCCACCGCCTTGGTGCGCAGCCAGTGGGCCTTGACCTCCTCCGGGGTCGTCGCGGTGGCGTCGCCGAAGACGTGGGGGTGGCGGTGGACGAGCTTGGTGACGATGGTGGCCGCCACGTCGTCTATGGAGAAGGGGGCGTCCGGGTCCTCCTCGGCGATACGGGCGTGGAAGACGACCTGGAGGAGGACGTCGCCCAGTTCCTCGCGGAGTTCGTCGCGGTCGCCGTCCTCGATCGCCTCGACGAGTTCGTACGACTCCTCGATGCCGTACTTGGCGAGGCCCTTGTGGGTCTGCTGGGACGACCAGGGGCATTCGGCGCGGATGCGGTCCATGACCTGGATCAGGTCGAGGAGGCGGGCGCCGGGGAGGTCGTAGGAGGCGGGGAGCAGTTCCAGTTCCGGCATGGCGACCCGGCCCGAGCCGGCCAGGCGGGCCAGGCCGTCGGTGAGGGCGGGCTCGCCCTCACCGGTCGCGACGATCACCACGGTGCGGCCGTCGGCGCAGGCGGTGACCAGGTCCTCGGCGGTCGGTGACGTCTCCTCGACCGGTATGCCCGCCTCCCGCAGGTACGGCAGCTGGGGATGCGCGCCGTCCGCGCACAGGACGCGGTCCGCCGTGCGCAGGGCCTGCCAGGCCGGCCAGGAGAGCAGGCCTGGGGCGACACGGTGGCTGGTGGTGAGCAGGACGACTCGGCCTGTGGTGGAGCCGGCGGGTGCGGTCTCGGTCACATCGTTCACACCTCGAACGTAACCCACGCCCGCCGGCCGGCCCGCCCGGTTGTCCACAGGCGGGGCCGTTGGTCCTACTGTCACAACGGTCAGGTCGTCTGTTGGGTCTCCGTCGCCGTGACCTCCCGCACCCACGGCGTCTTCGCGTCGACGCGCTGGACCGTCTTGACGTCCCAGCTGCCGTAGCGCGGGTTGAGGTCGACGCCGAGTTTCTTCGACGCCTGGGACAGGTTGTCCCAGAAGGCCTGCTGGCTGGTGTCCGTGCCGAGCACGGTGGCGAGTTTCGAGGCCTCCACCCGGACGCGGAGGTTGTCGTCGAGGCGCTGCGCCGGAACGCCGTACTGCTGGAGCCAGGCCAACTCCAGGCCCTTCGCGCTGCCCGCCTGCTGCTCGAGCTGGGCCCGCAGTTGCAGGACCTCTTTACGGCTGACGGTGACGCCCGCGTCCTCGGCGGCGCCGTCCAGCACCCGGTCCAGGACCATGCCGTGCAGGGTGTCCCGGGCCAGGGTGCCGGTCTGGGCGACGACCTGGGCGTACTGGGCGTCGTCCGGGACCGCCGCGCGCTGGGCCGTGCGGATTTCGTCCACCCGGTCCTCCAACTGCGACACGGTGATCCGCCGGCCGCCGACCACGGCCGCCGCGCCGGGATGCGCGTCGCTCCCGCAGGCGGTGAGGAGGGGGGCCGCCGCGATCGCGGCGGACAGCAGGAGCGCGGTGCGACGACGGCGGTGCAAGGGAACCTCCTGAGGAGATTGTGCGGCGGTGCACAAAGTCTTGCGGTGATCGATGGTAGGCAGTGGGGCGCCTGTGGCCAACCCATTCGACCAACGATTCACCAGGATTTCGGGCACCGCCCGCCGCGCCCGCGGTATTCAGTGCCTCGCGGCCACCGCGTCCTCGACCGCGTGTGCGACGCCCGCGCGCAGGCCGTCGCCCGTCGCCACCCGGCTCACATTCGCTCCCGCGCGCGTGCCGCCCACGAGGACGAAGTCCACCTTCTTGTACTGCCCGGCCGTCTCCTCCGCCGCCGCCACCTCGGGCCCGCCCACCGCCAGGACGACGTCGCAGGAGCGCTGGAGAAGGCCGCCCAGGAAGGGGCGGGCGTTGCCGGTGCTCTGCTCGCCGGTCACCGGCTCGTAGCTCACGCGCGCGTGCGTCTTCAGGGACGCGTCCTGCATGCCCTGCCAGACGGCGGCCGCGGTGCTGCCGGTGGTGATGCCCCGCTCGCCGGTGAGCAGGCAGGCGTCGACGTCGGTGTAGGCGCGGGCGCGGGTGGCGGGGATGGGGGGACGGTCGTCGTGGGAGAAGAGGAGCACGGCCGTCACCAGCAGGGCCGCCGTCACGGCGAGCCCGCCCGCCGTCCAGGCGATCGTGCGCCCGCGCAGGGCGCGAAGCCAGGCGACCGCCGCGCGCCCGAGCATGGTCGCGTCGCGCCCCTCACGCCCCGTCTGCGCCGGGCGCGCTTGGGACACCTGTCTCACCTGCTTGGCCATGGCGTACTACCCCCTACTCCCCTGCCGCCGGACGCGGCCAGGCCCGCCACGCGTGCGCGGCGGCTCCCGCCATCGACAGGGCGATCAGCAGCAGGTCGAGGGCGAACAGCGGGCCGTGCGTGTCGACGGGGGTGAGGGCGAGTTCGGTCCCCCAGGCGGTCAGCACCGCGCTGAAGGCGGCGAAGGCCCACCAGTCGGCGCGGGTCCGGCGGCGCAGGGCGAGCACGAGGGACGGGACGGGGCACAGCAGCCCCAGACTGACCACGGGCAGCGCCGCGAACCCGATACGGGCCGCGGGTGTACGCAGCATCGCGTGCGCGACTACGGTCTTCATCTCCCGCCCCTCACTTCCGTATTCCGGATTTCCGTATTCCGGTCAGCCGACGAGGGCGACCGGGGCGTCCCACGCGTCGCGGTCCACCGTGATGGTGTAACCGCCGTGCGTCTCCTTGCTGTTGACGATGTACTGGTGGCCACGGCTGTGGTTGGTGTACTGCGTGGAGCCCCACGGCCAGTCGGTGGTCGTGGTGTTCTTCTTGTCCCACAGCGCGTACCAGAGGTTGCCCGGCAGGTCCGTCTTGTCGGTGGCGGTGGCGATCGCCTTGGCGCTGGAACTGCTGAAGCCGTAGTAGCCGCCGCGGTAGGTCTTGGCGCGCAGGGTCTTGGTGAAGGACCGGACGTACGCCAGCACGGAGTCGTTGCACGACTTGTTCGTGATGTCGTACGCCTCCATGTCCAGGTAGATCGGGCTGCCGGCCTTCATGCCGAGGGCGGAGGCCTTGGCGACGGCGTCCGCCGCGTCCGTGGCGCCGAGGGAGGTGGCCGTGGAGGCGGTGATCTTCTCGGGGCTGGAGCCGGTCTGGCAGGGCGGCTGGGCGCCGACGTAGAGCGGGACGAGTTTCCAGCCGAGCGAGTTCACCGACTTCACCCAGGACGCGGTGAGGTTGGGCTGGCTGCAGCCGCGATTCTTGCCGCCGACGTAGACGGCCGCTCCGCCGTAGAAGCCGTCGGTCTTCCAGGCCTTCATCGCGGAGAGGGACGGGGCGGCGCAGGTGTCGAAGGCGCGGCCCGTGAAGGTCTTCTGCGCCGGCCAGGTGGTGGCCGCCATCGAGGTCTGGGCGGCTATCCCGGCTCCGGCGAGGACAGCGGCACCGGCCACACCCCACGTGATGTATCTGCGCTTCCTGGACTGCCGGTGCTCGGCCATCCCCACCCCACCGTTCGGTTGATCAAGTATGCGTATGTACGTACGAAGCGGATCGCACCCTAACGTGCGACGCCCCTGTGATCGGGAAACAGAGGTTCCCCCTGAACACAAGATTCCCTCATGTCACAGCAAAGAAAGAGAGATCCGAAATGCTGCTGCCGGGCGCGAGTGCCCTACCCTTGCCCCCTGGTGACCTGGGGGGCGTGAGGACAATGGCTACGACGACAACGACGGGCGCGCAGAAGCGGCTCGAGGCCGGCTGGGGCCAGCGGTTCGGCTGGACGGCCCTGACATGGTGCTCGTGCGGCTTCCTGGTGTGGCTTCCCTTCCTCTACGTGGCGCTGCGCCGCGGCCGCCCCTCGGACTGGGGCGCCTTCGCGTCGTTCGCGCTGTACGAGTGCGTGACCGTGCCGTGGGCGGTGAACACCAACGACGGCGACGGAGACCCCTTCCTGGGAATCGCGGCGTGCGTGACGCTGGTGGTGGCGACGGTGCTGCTGCTGTCCGCGCTGTTCGACAAGAAGACCCCGCAGGCCCCGGCGGCGATGGTGTACGGGCAGCCCGGGCCGGCGCCGTATCAGCAGGGGTATCCGTACGGGCGGTAGAAACTCGCCGGCGCCGGACGACGGCCGTTCCTCCTTCCACAACCGGTCGCGAAGGCGCACGCCCCAGAAGGCGCCCGGCTGCTTCTCCGCACGGACGACCAGGGCACGGCCGTCCTCACACCGGTCGGGGACGCCGCCCGCCAGGGCCCCGGCCACGTCGAATCCGGCTGTCATCGGCCGTCCCCCGCGCCTCAGTCGCGGGGGATCGCTCTGAGCACGGCCGCCAGCTCACGGCTGTAGTCGTCGCAGAGGGCCAGTAGCTCGCGTCCCGTCTCGGAGGCCGGCAGGTCGGCGCCGTCGGCGGCCAGGATCGCCTCATGGCACCTGCCCTCGACTTCGAGGTTCCTGGTGGCGAAATAGCCCAGGTCATAGGCGCGAAGGGGATCGGCGACGTTCACGAGGTAGCGCTCGCGCTCTTCCTCCCCCGCCACCACCGTCAGCGTGTTGTCCATGTATTCGTCGAGATAGTGGGCCAGTTCCCGAGCGCGGACGACGATGGTGTCCGTCTGCTCCTCGCTCATCTCGCCGAGGGCCTCGCTCACCAGCATCCACCCGCTGATGGCCTCCAGTTGGAAGGTCTCGGCGATTTCCGGCTCGACCTGGGACTCGAACAGCGGCGCCCGGCTCAGCCGGTCGAAGGCCTCCTGGAAGGCTTGGTCGGGCTCACCGTCCAACTGGGCCGCGCCTTGCCGGAGGAGATCCTCGACCGCCGCCGGGTCGACACCCCACTCCTCCGGCATCGCGATGTCCGACAGAGGGGCCTGCAGTCGACGCAGTGCGAAGAACATGGCCTGGTGACGCCGGGCCCGGTCCATCCGCTGGATCTGCGCTGTCAATGCGTCGTCGAAACGCCAGTCCACTGGGCTCTCCATCATGCTCACCGGTATCCCATGGCAGCCAGGAAGTTCGACCACGCCTCGTGGTCTCTCCACACATACATGGACTGTCCAGGTATTTTCGCCTTCGTGCCGAGGGTAACGGGTCCCAGCATCTCGGCACCCACGTCGCCCAGGAAGTCCTCGCAGCCGTCAGGTGCGCAGGCATTGCGGGACACTCCGCCGGCCACCGGGGTCAGGTTGTTCGTCGCCATGTGGTTGACAGCTGTCTCCTCGGCGTGGGCCCCGGCGACATTGGTCGCGACCTCGATGTCCTCACGGCCCAGCGTGCTGATGTAGTCGAGCTGCGCCTTCTCGAGCCCGGCGCCCGCGGCCGAGACCACATGCACCAGCGACCCATCGGCTCTGCGCGCGGCGGTCACCGCCGTCGTCCTGAAGACGTCACGGGCGAGCCCGTTCTTGATCTTGCTGTGGATGTCGTCGGCCAGCTGTTTGGCCCCTGCTGCGATCTCCTCCTCGTCGCAGTTGTGGACCAGGACCGGCGTGCTCCCCGCCTGCACGTAGTACGTGTGAAGCGCGCCGATCGTCAGGTCGTACGTGGTGGTGTCCGCGTGATACAGCCGGACGTTCCCGACCGCCACCGTGCCGGTCGGCGTCTGGAGGACGTCGCCGGGCGTCAGGTCTTCGGCCTCGACGAAGGCCGACCGGGTCTCGTCGTAGAAGGGGTGATGGAAGGTCGTCTGCAGGTGTGCGTCCTGCGCGGCCGCTCCGGCCGCCGTGCTGACCGCCGCCACCGGCTGGGTCGCCGGCGCCCGGCCGTCGCCGTGACCGTGGCCGGCGGACAGCGCGCCCAGCAGCGCCGCCGACGCCGCGAGGCCGAACGCCGCCTTGCGCACCGCCCTCTTGGCGACAGACCTCACCGCGGACTTCTCCGCCCCGGCCTTCCCCGTCGCCCCCTTCACGGTCACGTCCACGAAGTCGTGGTCCGTGTGCGTCACGATCACATCGGTGACCGCGTGCGCCTGCGTGCCCGTGGCGCCCGGTACCGAATTGGCGATCTTGTCGCCCACCCGGACCTGGTCGATCGCCTTGGCCGTACCGTCGGCCATCAGGACCCGGGTGGAGCCCGTGAAGCTGTGCGGAATGCCGCTCCGGCAGCCCGGCCCCGCCTCGTCGGAGTGCGACTGGGCCCGAGACCCCGCCCCCTCCGAGTCCGCCCGGGAAGCCGCAGCCTCCGTCGCGTCCGTCGCCGCAGTCTCCTCGGCCTCCGTCGCGCCCTTGCCGAAGAGGCCGCCGACGACCTTCATCGCCTTCGGAGCCGCCTTCGCCAGCAGCTTGCCGCCGATCTTGCCCAGAGCGCCGCCGAGCGCACCGGCGACCGCGCCGGTCACGGCGGCGCCCGCGAAGGCGCCGGCGCTGCAGTCGTCGCCGCCGTTCTCGGCGCAGGCGAAGCCCTGCTCGACCAGCGAGCCGACCGCGCCCGCGGCCGCCGCGCAGCCGATGGAGCCGACGCCCGCGGTCAGCGCCTCGCAGCCCGCGAAGACCGCCGTGGAGACCACGAAGGAGGTGATCGCCGCCGCGTGGTGCTTCACGAAGGTCGCGGTGGCCTTCGCCGCCTTCACGGTGGCGTGGTAGGCGGTCCTCGCCGCGTGTGCGACCGCGTGCGCCGCCTTCTTCACGGCGTGGACGACCTTCTTCGCCGCCTTCTTCACGGCGTGCACCACGCGGTGCACCGCGTGCGACACCTTGTGGTAGGCGGAGTGCACCGCGTGGACCACCCGGTGATACGCGCGTCTGACCTTGCGTGCCGTGTAGTGGTAGACGCGGCGCACCACCCGCACGGTCGCGCGGTACACGTCCCGCACGTGGTGGACCACCTTGTGCGCCGCGTGCTTCACGGCGTGGACGACCTTGCGGGCCGCGTGCTTGACCGCGTGGTACACCCGGTGCGCCGCGTGCTTCACCGCGTGGGACACGTGATGAGCCGCCTTCTTCGCGCCGCACACCACGTCGTACCAGGAGCAGTTGCCCGACTCGTCCGTGCCCGCCATCGGGTTGTCGTCGACGTAGGCGAACGGGTTCGCGGACACCGAGTTCGGGACCGGGTTCAGCGACAGGCTGTCCTTGTTGAGGAACACGCCCGTGTCCGGGTCGTACCAGCGGGACGCCGTGCCCACGTCTCCGGTGCCGGGTTCGGTCCAGCCGGACTGGAAGCCGAGGTGGCCGACCACGGTGTTCGTCGGGGAGACCACCTTGCCGAGCGGGTCGTAGGACGCCGAGCCCGTCAGCGTGGTCGCACCCGAGGTGAAGGAGCCCACCACGTCGTTGTGCTGGTCGGTGAGGGCCGACACCCCTGATCCACTGCTGTTCTTGACGCCTACCAGGCCGCCGCCCGCGTCGTAGGTGTACGTGTCGTCGCCGTCGGAGGCGATGGTGTTGTCCGCGCCGGAGTAGGCGAAGCTGCGCGTGGCGCCTGTCGTCGTGTCCCGGTCGGTGATGTTCCGGCCGGTGGCGTCCAGCGTGTACGACTGCTCGCCCGCGACGATCTGCCCGCCGAACGCGTCCGTCCTGTACGCGACCGTGCCGCCGGCGGTCGACGACTCCTGGGTCATCGTGCCGCGCGCCGAGTAGAGGTAGCTGTGCGTGCCGTCCGAGGTCAGCTCGTCGCGCTCGTCGTAGGTGTAGACGTCCGCGCCGTTGCGGATCCGGTTGCCCGAGGCGTCGTAGGCGTACGACGTCGTCGTGCTGCCGTTGTTCCAGGACGTCAGGCGGTTGGCCCAGTCGTAGCCGTACGTGTTCGCCGAGGCGCCGGACACACCCGTCGTCGTCTTGGACGTCAGGTTGCCGTTCTCGTCGTAGCCGTAGGCGAAGCTCGCGACCGTGGAGGCGCCCTGGACGAGGACGTCGTTCGTCAGCTCGTGCTGGGTGTTGTAGGTGAAGGTGCGGGTCTGGCCCGTCGAGCCGTACTTGACCGTCTTCAGGTCGTTCAACTGGTCGTAGGTGTACGTCAGCTGGTTGCCGGTCGCCGGGTCGTTCAGGGAGGAGAGGCGGCCGGCCGTGTCGTAGCCGTACGTCGTCGTACCGGCGGCGTCGGCGCGGGAGGTCACCGAGGAGTCGTCGTTGTAGGCGAAGCTCGACGTGCCCGCCGAACCCGACGTCGTCAGCAGGTCGCCGCGGTCGTCGTAGGTGAACGCGTCGTGCGTGGCGTCCTGGTGGTCGGCCGCGCCCGCGATGCCCGCCTCGTCCGTGTCCGCCGACAGCACCCGGCCGTCGGCGTCGTAGGTGAAGCTGCGCTTCGCCGTCGCCGCGTCGGCGCCCGCGCCGGACATGGACTTCAGCTGGCCGATGGTGTCGTACGTCATCGACGTCGTCGTGCCGCCCGGGAGGGTGGCCTTCGTGAGCTGCCCGTCCGCGTCGTACGCGAAGGTCGTCGTCGAGTCGGCGGCGGAGCTGTACTGGGCCGTGGTCGGCTCGACGATCGTCTGCTGCTGGCCCCACGGCGTGTAGCTGTAGCGCCAGGAGTTGCCGCGGCCGTCGGTGAAGCGGGTGCGGTTGCCTGCCGCGTCGTAGCCGAAGGTCGTGGTGATCGACGTCGAGGCGTCGACCGGCTGGATCTCCTGGGTGATCGTCCCGGCCGCGTCGTAGGTGAAGTGGCTGGTGTGCTGGCGTGCGTCCGTGGCGGCGATCAGGTTGCCGACGCCGTCGTACTGCTGCGAGATCGACCACAGCTGGCTGTTGTTCGCGTCGTACGCGCGGGTGCTGACGGGGTCGCCGTCGGCGTTGTAGTCGATCTCGGTCCAGGTGCCGTCGGCGAGGATCGTCTTCTGCGGGTTGCCCTGGAAGTCGTAGGTGTAGTGGGTGGTGTTGCCCGCGCCGTCGGTGACCGAGGTGACGTCACCGGCCCGGTTGTAGCCGTACGACGTCTTCACCCCGCCCGGCGTGGTGACCGAGGAGGCGTGCGCCCCGTAGGGGTTGCCGGTGGTCGCCGTGTAGGAGGTGGTGGTCGTCAGGGTCTTCGTCGACGGGTAGCGCTCCAGGGTGGTGGAGGTGACCTGGCGGCCGAGGAAGTCGTACGTCGCCTGCGTCTGCGCGCCCGTGCCGTCCGTCGCGGAGAGCTCTTCGCCGTTCTTGTCGTAGAGGGCGTGCGTCTTGGTGCTGTCGGGGTGGGTGATCTGGGCGAGGTCGCCGATCTGGTCGTACAGGTAGGAGGTCGTCTTCCCGCCGGGCGTGGTGACCGAGGTCTGGTTGCCCTCGCTGTCGTACGTCCAGACAGTGGTGCCCGGATTCGGGCTGGACGCGCCCGCCGGGGTGTACGAGGGGAGCGTCTCGGAGACCTTGTTGCCTTCGGCGTCGTAGACGGTCGTCGTGACCAGGCCGTTCGGGTCCTGTTCCTCGACCGCCTCGCCGAAGGTGTTGAAGCCGCTGGTGGTGACCGGGCGGACGGTGGAGGCGGTGGTGCCGTCGGGTTCGGCCTGGACGGCGGGCGCGGTGGTGACCGCGAGGTTGCCGGCCTCGTCGTAGGCGTAGTTCGTGGTGTGCTGCTCGGCGTCCGTCATGGACGTCGGCAGACCGCGCTTGTCGTAGCTGTACTTGGTGGTCTGGGCGTCGGAGGAGCCGACCGTGCCGCCGCTGCGGCCCTTGCCGTAGAGGGAGGTGACCTCGGTGGCGGACAGGGCGCGCTGGTAGACCTGTACGTCCCCGACCTCGCCGTTGACGACGTCGGAGGTGGTCCCGTCGGCCGTCTTCGTGCCGCCGATGGACAGCGGCCCGGTGCCGGTCCACGGCGAGGTGTTGGTGGCGGAGCCGTCCTGGGCGCCGTTGACGTACAGCTTCATCGAGCCGTTGCTCGCGTCGAACACGCCGACCAGGTGGGTCCACGTGTTGAGCGGGGCGGCCGTCGACGCCTGGGCGTCGTAGTACGCGGACGGGGAGGCCACGTCCGCGTTCGCCGCGTGGAAGCGGAAGGCGTTGGCGGTCTTGTTGTACTGCAGGTAGAAGGAGGCCCGGTTGGTGCCGCCCTGCGCGACGAAGGTGCGGAAGGCGGAGGTGTCGGCGAGGTTCACCCACGCGGAGACCGTGTAGGAGGCGGTGGTGTCCAGGACCGGGCTGTTGGCGGCGATGACGTCACCGGTGCCGGTGCCGGTGCCCGCGAACTCGGCCGCGTCGTCCGCCCAGGTGACCCCCGGGCCCGCCGTCGCCGTGTTGCCGGTGCCGGAGGAGTCGGTGACGGACTTCCCGGACGTCTGGTTCAGCTTCCACCAGCCCGCCGGGTGACCCGAGGCGTCCCCGTACAGCGTCTCGCTGAGCAGGTTGCCCATGTCGTCGTAGGTGTTGGTGGTGGTGCGGTCGTAGCCGGAGGAGTCGTGGTCGTTCTCGGAGGCGACCTGGTCGTCCGGGGTGTACGACACCGTGGTCACGCGGTCCACGCCGGTCGGGTCCAGCTCGGTGGAGGTGGTGCGGGAGGCCGCGTCGACGGTGTACTTGGTGACCGTCTCGCCGTTGTCGGTGGTCGACTGGGTGAGGTTGCCGGCCGCGTCGTAGACGTCCGACTCCAGCGTGTACGTGCTGGTGCCGTCGGCGCTGGTGCGCTTCACCGTCGCGGTCAGACCGTCGTCGGTGTACGTGTACGCCGTCGTGTCGCCCATCGCGTCGGTGACGGACGCGAGCCGCCCGGCCGGGTCGTAGGCCCGGGAGGACTCGGTGAGGAGGGCGGCGGTCTGCGGGTTGACCGGGTCACCCGTGTACATCAGGCCCTGGGTGAGCAGGTCGCCGTTGTCGTCGTAGGTGTACCGGGTCTCGGTGCCGGCGCTCGTCACCTCCTTGGTCTTGTTGCCGGAGGTGTCGTACGTGTACGTCGTCGTGTTGCCGTTGCCGGCGCCCTCGGCCGCGTTGGCGTCGGCCTCGGTCAGGACGCGGTCGTAGGCGTCGTAGGTCCAGTTCTGGGTGCGCGCATGGTCGCCGCCGCTCGCGTCGGCCACCGTCTGCGAGGTGACGTCGCCGTCGTCGTCGTAGACCGACGTGGTGACGGCGGCGTGGGTGGCGCCGGTGACGCGGTCGGTGAGCTGCGGGTCGTGCTCCTCGAGGACCTGGCCCGCGGTGTCGTACTTGTAGGTGGTGGTCAGCCCGTCGGGGTAGGTGTCGGAGACGACCTTCTCGGCCAGGACCTGGCCCAGACCGTCGTAGGTGTACGAGGTGACCAGTCCGACGGCGTCGGTGGTGGACGCCACGTCACCGTTCTTGAAGTACGACACCTGGTTGACGGCCCCGCCCGGCGAGACGGTCTTCACCGGCAGGCCCTTGGGCACCACCCCGCCGTCCGCGGAGGGGTAGGTGCCGGTCCCGTCGCTGAAGACGGTCGTGGTGCTGCGGCCGTTCGGGGAGCCGGGGACCGCCGGGCCGGTGATGGCCGTCTGGTTGCCCGCCGAGTCGTACGTGTACGAGGTCAGGTAGGTGGTGTCGGTCGCCGACGACGACCTGCCGTCCCGCTCCGTCAGCAGCTGGTCGTTGCGCGGGTCGGCGGTGGTCAGCTGGGCCGTGGTGTCGTCGGGGTAGTACGTGTAGTACTCGGTGTTGCACTTGTTGGCGGCCTGGTCCTGGCAGGACGTGGAGGAGACCACGTTGCCGCGCACATCGTGACCGGTGATGGTCACCGCGCCGTTCGGATCGGTCACGGTGTGCTCGAAACCGGCCGAGTCGTAGCCGAAGCTGGTCTTGTTGCCGAGGCCGTCGATCTCGGTGAGGGCGCGGTTGCCGTTGGTGACGTCGTACGTGTACGTGAGGGTGGAGGCGGTCGGGGAGGTGACCTTGACCGTCTCGACCGGGAGGAGGCCGGTGGAGTTCTTGGCGGCCTCCATGTGCTGCTCGACGTCCGACGCCGTCAGACCCGTCTTGTAGAAGGCGGCCTCGGCGATGGAGCCCTTGAAGTAGCTGATGTCGGCGGGCGAGTTCACCCAGGACTTGGCGAAGCCGGCGCCGATGTAGAGGTGGCTGTTGGACTGGTCGCCCGGCGCGCCGCTGTAGGTGGCCTGCTTGACGCCGTCCAGGTAGAGGGTCTGGCTGGAGCCGGTCACGCTGAGCACGGCCTGGTGCCAGGCGTTGTCGGTGACGGTCCCGGTGGAGCCGAACGCCGTGGAGCCCGAGCCGCTGCCGGACCAGAAGTGGCCGTGCAGTTTGTTGTCGCTGCCGACGTACAGCACCGGCGTCCAGCTGCCGGAGGGGGTGCTCGCCCCGGCGAGGGCCACCGACTGGTCGCCGATCAGGACACCCTGGTTGGCGGTCTTGAACCACAATTCGACACTGCGGTCGTTGCCGGAGTGCAGCCCGGTGGCCGGGACCTCGACGTACGACGTGCTGCCGTCGAAGGTGGCGGCCTTCTGGTCGCTGAACGGACCGGCGGCGCCGAGGGTGACGGCGGTGTACGTGCCGTTGCCGCCGCGCACCTGGTCCACGGCCGTGGTCGCGCCCGCCGCCTCACCGAGCCGGAAGTACTGGGTGGGCGCCCCGCCGAGAACCGCGCCCCGGTAGGTGTCGCTGGACCCGGCGACGGTCGGGGCGCCCAGCACCCAGGTACCGCCGTTCTCGTCGGTCATCTGTGTGAGCACCGTGGAGTTGGTGTCGTACGTCATAGCCGCGTACGTCTTGCCGGACGGCCGCTTGACGGAGGTCATCAGGCTCTCGCTGTGGGTGCCGTACGTGTAGAGGGCGCTCACGTCGGCGGCGACGAGGGGCCGGGTGTACCAGCCCACGTCGGCGATGGAACCGTTGAAGTACGTGGCGTGGCCGTCGTCGTCGGAGTACGACGGGTGGTCGGGCCAGCTGCCGCCGAGGAAGCCGGTGCCGAGGTAGTTGAAGGACTGGTTCTTGCCGAAGGCGGTCGCGCTCTTGATGGAGATGGTGCCCGTGCGGGAGCCGACCTTGGCGTTGTCCAGGTAGAGGGACTGGGAGTTGCCGGCCGCGGACAGTACGACGTGGTGCCACTTGCCGTCGGCGACGGAGGCGGACGACACGATCGGGTTGATGCCGCCGCTGTACCAGAACTCGGCGTTCAGCTTGCCGTCGCTGCCGACGTAGATGGACGGCGTGTAGAAGCCGGCCGCCTGGCCCGAGCCGATGGGCTGGGAGGCGTAGGAGTAGAGGACACCCGGTCCGGCGGACGTCTTGAACCACAGCGAGATCGCGCCGGAGTCGGTGTCGTTGCCGAGGTTCTTCGGGAGGGAGACGTCGGAGGTCGTCCCGTTGAAGGTGGCCACCTTCGCGGAGGAACCGGTCAGCGGGCCGCCGCTCTGGCCGACGGTGACGTTCTCGTACGTCGCGTTCGTCGTGCCCTCGTTGGCGATGAC
Organism: Streptomyces sp. NPDC002588; assembly: GCF_040295925.1. Taxonomy (NCBI): domain Bacteria; kingdom Bacillati; phylum Actinomycetota; class Actinomycetes; order Kitasatosporales; family Streptomycetaceae; genus Streptomyces; species Streptomyces sp. NPDC002588. The sequence goes on along the minus strand of NZ_JBEOWF010000006.1, from coordinate 158,680 downwards.
CGCGTCCTTGGCGGTGGTGCCGGAGGTCTCCGACAGCGGCCAGAAGGCGTGCGGGTCGAGGTCGAGCGCCGCGTTCTGGTAGCCGGAGCCGGTGGTGTAGCCGTAGGTCGTGCACTTCGTCGTCGACAGCGGCGAGCACACCTTGGTGAGCTGGTCACCGGTGTAGCCGTAGGTCCAGGTCTGCACGGTGGTCGCGTCGCCGGCCGTGACCGGGTCGGTGACGACGGTCGCCACGTGCGCGGCGAGCGCGCCGGACGGGGTGGACCAGGTGAGGCTCAGCGTGCGGCCGGAGACCGCCGAGGTCATCTTGGTGATGTGGCCGCTGGTCCAGGTGAGGTTCAGCGCCCGGCCGTTGGCGTCCGTCACCGAGGTCAGGCCGTAGGCGCCGGAACCCAGGGACTGGGTGAAGGTGTAGAGGGTGTCGTCCTTGTCGGTGAGCGTGTAGCCGCCGGTGACCGACTTGAAGGTGGCGAACCGTCCGTTGCCCGGGGTGAAGGTGCCGTCGCCGTTCTTGCCGTAGCCCGCCTGGGAGCCGTCGGGGTAGGTGACCTGCACGCTGGCGACCGCGCCGGACGCCGTGTACTGCTCGGTGGCGCGCGCGTCGAAGAGGCTGGACCAGCCGGCTCCGAAGGCGCCCGTCCAGCGCGGGTCGCGGGAGTTGTAGTCGCGGTCGACGTCCAGGGAGGGGCCGACGACGGAGACCGAGGCGTCGGTGTCGGAGGTGGTGTAGTTGCCGATGGACGCGTCGAAGCCGTGGTCGCTGCTGTTCTGGGACAGGCCGGAGGTGATGACGGTCTGCGGGACCTGGACCGATATCTCGTAGGGGTCGGCCGGTGAATACAGGCTGGTGGCCGAGTCGTACGCCTGCACGGTCCAGCTGTAGTTCTTGCCCCAGGCGAGCTTGCCGGAGGGGACGGTCCAGTCGCCGGTGGAGACGAGCCCCGAGTCGGCGACTTTGGTGCCGGAGGCGTCGTAGACGCGGAAGAGGTACTGGTTGCTGCTGCCGGAGGTGGAGTTGGCGCCACCGGCCCAGGCCGTGAACTCGGGGGTGGTGGTGCCGACGACCGCGTTGTCCGCCGGGAACTGCTCGTACAGCTGCGGGGCGGTGTTGCCGGTGTAGGTGACCTCGATCCAGGGGCCCTTGCCCGGGTCGTTGAAGGAGCCGAACTGCTTCCAGTGCAGGGCGTCGGAGGTGGACGCGTAGACGGCGAGGCCGTGGTCGGCGGTGGAACCGCTGAACCAGCCCTGGATCGCGGAGGTGGAGAGGGAGACGCTCACCCAGTCGCCGACGCTGCGGTCGCCGCCGGTGTTCGCGCAGGCGTTCGGGACGGTGGGGGTCGCGCTGCCGATCGACGCCCCCTTGGAGGGACCGGGGTAGCTGGTGACGCCCTCGGGGGTCCAGGCGCTGGTCACGAGCGCGACGTCGAAACGTTCCGGTGCCGTGCAGGTGGAGGCCCAGGTGTCGAACAGGTGCAGGGTCGCGGCGGTGACGGTGGCGTTGCTGCCGTCCCAGGCGGTGTCCCAGTGGTTGACGAAGCTGTTCGCGGAGTGGGTGCCGGAGTCGTAGGAGCCGACCTTGATGGTCTGCTCGTAGGAGTGGTCGATGCTGTTGCCGGAGCCGGACTCGGCGTAGGTGGTGGTCCAGCCGTCGTCGACGGTGGGGTCGACGGTGACGGGGAAGACGCGGTGGCTGTCGTGCAGCCAGCCGGCGTCGAGGGTGATCTCGAGCGCGTAGCCGTCGCCGTTCTCGACGAGGCGGGTGGTGACGGCGTGGGTGGTGGCCGGGTCACCGGAGCGCGGGTTCACCTTGGAGTCGTAGGCGTACGCCGGGGGGATGCGCTCGACGGTCCTGCCGGAGGAGTCGCGGAGGTCGATCCAGCCGCCGCCGTCCTGGCGGGGCGTGAGGCCCTTGAGGGTGAGGGGGAAGGTCCAGGTGTTGCCCGCGTCCGCGTCGTCGAGGACGACGGACTCCTTCATACCGGTGGCGGTGGGCCGGAGCTTCAGGTCGGTGCCGGGGAGTACCCGGTCGTAGGTGACGGTCGAGCCGTCGGCGCTGCCCTTGACGGGGGCGGCGCCCTGCAGGGCGTAGGCGACGCCGTGCGACGCGTCGGTCGTGAGGGAGGCGAGCGCGGGGTCGGTGGCCTTCGGCGCGAAGTCGACGTCGAGGGAGTTGGCCTTCTCGTACCAGCGACCGTCCGGCCCGGCTCGAACGTCCACGTCGATGGGCGCCCATCTGCCCTTGCCGACCTGGTAGTTCACGGGATTCTGGGAGATACGGCGGGTGACGGAGCCGTCGGCGTTGTCGTAGACGGTCTCCGTGCGCGTGGACTTGGTGGCGCTGCGCTTGCTGGTCTTGGCGTTGAACCCGGCGGCGCCGGCGCTGCGGCCCTTCGGGGTGGCCGGCTTGTGCGCCTGGTAGGCGGGGAGTTCGCCCTTCGCCCTGCCGGGGGCGTGGCCGGCGCCGCGGTGGGCGGCGGTCGCGGCGGCGGACACCTGGTGACGGTGGCCGGCCGCGGTACCGGACTGCTGCCGCGGCAGCTTGCCCCAGTGCGGGTCGGTGAACCAGTGCGCGAAGGAGGCCAGGCTCATGCTCGGCAGTTCGATGCCGCCGAGTTCGAGTCCCTCCGCCACCGCCTGGTCCGTGGTCAGCATCAGGGCGAGGGAGGTGAGCAGGAGCCCGGCCAGGAATCTGAGAACGCGGCGGGAGCGGAACACGCCGGTCGTCCGTCCGGAACGGTGCGAGCGATGGGACATTCTCGAGCAGCCAGGCAGCCGGAACCGCAGCACGACGTGGACCCCCGTCAACGACGATCAGAAAGAGACACAGAAGCTCGCCGATCGTGCCTGTTGTGCACATGCAATGGACAGGTTCGGGGCGTGATCTTGTACCTTCCTTGACCGGCTCTTGCTCAACCTGACCGGTCTGCCCTCCCCTGCCCTTTTGCCTCCCCTGAACTCCTTTACGAGCGCATAGATCAAGCCAGACCAGGTGTTCACCGTGGCGTCACGGGATCACAGCGGATGCCTCATCCACACATTGGGCTCGCCGTACACGGCGAAGTCCCGCTCCGGCTCACACCGCACCGGCACCGGCGCCCCGGGCACCTCGATGTCGCCGCGGGTGTCGAAGGGCAGCCCGGTCCAGCGGCGCCACTCCGCCAGCGAGCCGGCCACCGTCATCGACGCCGGGGCGAGCCTCTCAGCCGCCGCACTGTCTCAGCATCATCTGTTTGTCCGCGGCCGTCACCGGCATCTTGTACTTGATGGCGACCTGGGCGAAGCGGACTGCGTACGCGCAGCGGATCGGCTTGTTCGGCGGGAGCCAGGAGGCCGGGCCGGAGTCGCCCTTGGCCGAGTTGGCTCGCCCCTGGACCGGGATCAAATTGAGCACGTCGTTCGCGAGCCGTTTCCGCTTGGTCTCGGGCCAGCGCGAGGAACCCATCTGCCAGCTGTAGGACAACGGCACCACGTGATCTATCTGAACCTCGGCAGCCCTCTGTTTGCGCCACTCGATGGTCGTTCCGGTGTACGGATCGTGCAGTGTCATGGCGATGACCACGCAGTCGGAACCAGCTCGGAACCGAAGATTCTGACCATCACGCCGAATGAGATCATTTCGGGTGTCGCACCCGTTCCTTGCGAGCGGGACCCCGTCGGCCGTGTCCATCCATGCGTAGCCGAACTTGTCGCGGTCGTAGCCCGTCTTCGGCCCGCGTCCCTTCGTGGTCAGCTCCTCGATGAGCTTGCGGGCCGCGGCCTTGTCCGCGTCCGCCGTCAGGGGCGCGAGCCCTGGTTTCGTGCCGTCCGGGTTCTTGAGCGGACTGACCGCCCGTCCGTCCGACGCAGTTGGCCCTGACCCCGTCGAGGAGTTGTCCTCGCCGAGGCCCTTGCATCCCGAGACGAGAAGCACGGCAGCTGCCACGGCTGTCACCGCACCGCAGAAGCGCATGTGTCCAACACCGCTGTGCCCCACGCCCCTCTCAGCAAGCACAGCCCACCACTCCCTGCGTGAACTGCGCAAACACCTCAATCACCCGGCGAAGCATAGAGATAACGCGTGTGTCGCAGTTGTTGGAGTCCGTGTCCGCCCACGCGGTGCCGAACTTGTCCCGCTCGTAGCCCTTCTTGGGGGCACGCCCCTTCACCGTGAGCGACTCGGCGGCCGTGAGAGCCGCACCGCCGCTCGCCGCACCACCCGTCGTCGGCTCCGTGCCGGCGGCACCGGAACCGGTGGTCTGTTCCTTGCAGCCCGTCGCCGTCACGGCGCACATCAGCGCGACGGCGACCGCCGCCCCGCCCCTCAGACGCCTCACGCGCCCTCCCCTTGCCTGCCCGTCGCCACCCCGCACAGGGCGGATGCCCCGGACGGAGACTCGCACACACCGCGGTGAGGGGGCGTGCGGGGTCAGTCGGGAGGTCCAGACCAGAAGCGACCCAAGTGGGCATTCAGTGCAACTCGGGAATATCGTCGAGGGTGAGTCACCTCCGGAAGGAGCTCTGGATGGGCATCTTCGACAGGTTCAAGAGCAACAAGGCGGCACGGCACAAGGCCAGGGACATGTCCGACGCCGCGGAGCGGAAGACCAACGAGAAGACGGGCGACAAGTACGAGTCCCAGGTCGACTCCGGGCAGCAGCAGATGCACCAGCGGCTCGGTATGGACGACGACCGGCCCGACAAGCCGTAGCCCGGAGGCTCGGCGAATCGCGGACACGGCGACTCATGGACTCGGGACTCGCAGTCTCTCCATTCGCGGACTGACGGAGGCGAGCCACCAGGCTCCTGCCGCCCGCGGAGAGCGAACCCCGCGGGCGGCTTCGCCGTGTCCGGCCAGTGCCGTCCCGGTCGCCCGGTAGGGCCGCGCACTCAGACTTTCCCGATGCCCAGCGTGGATTCGGAGGGCAGCAGGCCGGAACCGATCACCGCGACCCAGTAGTCGCCCAGGAGGGCGGCGAGTCGCTCCGTGGCCGCCGGGCCCAGGGTCTGCCACGGGCCGAGGGCGAGGCGGTCGGTGTCCTGCTCGACGCGGCGGCGCAGGCCGCGGCCCGCCTCCGTCGCCACACCGTCCGGCTCGACCAGGCCTCTGGAGACCAGGCGCTCGCGGGCCGCCGCCCACTCCTCGGCAGGCCAGCCGCGGCTTTCGAAGCGCTCGACGGACGCGGCGCCTGTCGCGGCGAAGGACACCAGCGCCTCGGCCGGATCCAGGCCGGCGATCAGCAGGGCGGCGAGATGGCCGTCGCCGCGGTGCTCGCGCAGGACCGTCGCCGCCTGCCAGAGCTGGAGGTGGGGCTCGGCCGGCCACTCCAGCGCGGCGTTGGCCGCGGCGAGCGGGCGGCCCGCGGTGTCGGCCGCTTCGGCCGCGCGGCGGGCGAGGGCGGCGGCCTCGGCCAGCTCGGGGCTGTCGACACGGTCGCCGAACAGCTTGCGGTAGGCCCGGTCGACGCCCCGCAGTCTCGCCGCAAGCGCGGCCTCGGGGGTGGTGGTCCGGCGGGCCTCGCCGACATACCGGGTGACCATGCCGGGCGCGAAACTGTAGAAGGCGGAGGTCACCGCCTTGCTGCCGACCGGGCCCAGCGGCGCGGCGCGGAACGGGAAGTAGCTCGGCCAGCGGCCCTCGGTGGAGAGGCCGAGCGCGCCGGCCTCCTCGAAGACCTCGGGCGCGTAGTACAGCACCGCGTGCAGCGGTTCCAGCAGGTGCCAGAGCCTGCGCGCCTGGGCCGGTTCCACCCGTTCTTCCGTCGTGTTCTCCGACATGACTCTCCCCCTCGTCGCGTCCGGCCTCCGCCTCAACTTGACACTGACAAGATTGCCCGGGCCGACTCAACTTGTCAATGCCTAGATTCGACGTAGTCTGCTCTTCATGAGCCCGTACCACCACGGCGATCTGCGCCGCGCCATCCTCACCGCCGCGCTCGACGTCATCGCCGCCGACGGCCCCGCCGCGCTGAGCCTGCGCGACCTCGCCCGTCGCGCAGGCGTCTCGCACGCCGCGCCCGCCCACCATTTCCGCGACCGCACCGGCCTGCTCACGGCGATCGCGGCGGAGGGCTTCGGGCTGCTCGCGGCGGCCACCGCCGAGGCGGCCGACCTGAAGGACGCGGGGGTGCGCTACGTCCGCTTCGCCCGCGAACACCCCGCCCACTTCCAGGTGATGTTCACCCCGGACCTCCTGCGCACGGACGACCTCGAACTGACCGTGGCCCGCACCCTGGCCACCGACGCCCTGCGCAGCGCCGTCACGCAGTCCCGCTCCGACAGCGGCGACGCCGGCGACACCGACGCCCGCCTCGCCGGTATCGCCGCCTGGTCCATGGCCCACGGCTTCGCCACGCTGCTCCTCAGCCGCAACCTCGACGACGCGGTGGGCGAGCGGGATCCCGAGGACGTGTTCCGCACGCTGGCGAGCATGCTGTCCCGGTTCCCGTGACCTCCTGACGGATCCCCGTCCCGGGGGCTACGACCCCAGGATCGATGCCAGGAACTCTCCCACCCAGCCCAGCAGTTCGCGGCCGACGAGGGGCTTTCCGCCGACCTTCGCGGTCTTCGGACGGGGGACCAGGACCTGGTGGGCCGCCGGTTTGATGACGGTGCCGGGGTAGAGACGCTTGAGGCGGAGTTCCTGCGACTCACGCAACTCCACCGGTGCGAAACGGATGTTGGTGCCCTGCAGGACGATCTCGCCGACACCGCACGCGCGCGCCAGCATCCGCAGCCCCGCCACCAGCAGCAGGTTCTCCACCGGCTCGGGCAGCTTGCCGTAGCGGTCGACGAGTTCCTCGCGGACGGCCTTGATGTCCTCCTCCGAGTTGGCGGAGGCGATGGAGCGGTACGCCTGGAGCCGGAGCCGCTCGCCGGGCGCGTAGTCGTGCGGAACATGCGCGTCCACCGGCAGTTCGATCTTGACCTCGAGCGGCGGCTCCTCCTCGATCGCGCCGGTCTCCAGCTGACGCCGGTAGTCCGCGACCGCCTCGCCGACCATACGGACGTACAGGTCGAAGCCGACGCCCGCGATGTGGCCGGACTGTTCGCCGCCGAGGAGGTTTCCGGCTCCCCGGATCTCCAGGTCCTTCATCGCCACGTACATGCCGGCGCCCATCTCCGTGTGCTGGGCGATGGTCGCGAGGCGCTCGTGGGCGGTTTCGGTCAGGGGCTTCTCCGGGGGGTAGAGGAAGTACGCGTATCCGCGTTCCCGCCCTCGTCCCACCCGGCCGCGCAGCTGGTGCAGCTGGGACAGACCGAAGGTGTCGCCGCGCTCCACGATCAGGGTGTTGGCGTTGGAGATGTCGATGCCGGACTCGACGATCGTCGTGGAGACGAGGACGTCGAACCTCTTCTCCCAGAAGTCGACGACGACCTGCTCCAGGGCCGACTCCGACATCTGGCCGTGGGCGGTGGCGATCCGCGCCTCGGGGACGATCTCGCGCAGGCGGGCGGCCGCGCGGTCGATGGACTCCACCCGGTTGTGGATGTAGAAGACCTGGCCCTCGCGCAGCAGTTCGCGGCGGATGGCGGCACCGATCTGCTTCACCTCGTACGGGCCGACGAAGGTCAGCACCGGATGGCGCTCCTCCGGCGGGGTGGTGATCGTCGACATCTCGCGGATGCCGGTCACCGCCATCTCCAGGGTGCGGGGGATGGGCGTCGCGGACATCGTCAGGACGTCGACGTTCGCTCGGAGCTTCTTCAGCTGCTCCTTGTGCTCGACGCCGAAGCGCTGTTCCTCGTCGACGATGACCAGGCCGAGGTCCTTGAACTTCGTCTCCGACGAGAACAGGCGGTGGGTTCCGATGACGACGTCGACCGAGCCCTCGCGCAGGCCCTCCAGGACGGCTTTCGCCTCGGTGTCCGTCTGGAAGCGGGACAGGGCCCGTACGTTCACCGGGAACTGCGCGTACCGCTCGCCGAAGGTCCCGAAGTGCTGCTGGACGAGCAGGGTGGTGGGGACGAGCACGGCGACCTGCTTGCCGTCCTGGACGGCCTTGAAGGCGGCGCGCACCGCGATCTCCGTCTTGCCGTAGCCGACGTCGCCGCAGATCAGACGGTCCATCGGGACCGTCTTCTCCATGTCGTCCTTGACTTCGGCGATGGTGGTGAGCTGGTCCGGGGTCTCCGCGTAGGGGAAGGCGTCCTCCAGCTCGCGCTGCCAGGGGGTGTCGGTGCCGAAGGCGTGGCCCGGGGCCGCCATGCGCGCGCTGTACAGCTTGATCAGGTCGGCGGCGATCTCCTTGACGGCCTTCTTCGCGCGTGCCTTCGTCTTCGTCCAGTCCGCGCCGCCCAGCCGGTGCAGGGTGGGTGCCTCGCCGCCGACGTACTTGGTGATCTGCTCCAGCTGGTCGGTGGGGATGTAGAGGCGGTCGCCGGGCTGGCCGCGCTTGGCGGGGGCGTACTCGACGACCAGGTACTCGCGGGTGGCGCCCTGCACGGTGCGCTGCACCATCTCGATGTAGCGGCCGACGCCGTGCTGTTCGTGGACGATGTAGTCGCCCGTCTCCAGGGTGAGCGGGTCGATCGTCTTCCTGCGGCGGGCGGGCATGCGCGCGCCGTCCTTGCCGGCCGCTTTCTGGCCGGACAGGTCGGTCTCGGTGAGGACGGCGAGGCGGAGCGCCGGGTCGACGAAGCCGTAGTCGATCGAGCCGCAGGAGACGTGCACGACGGAGGGGCTCAGGTCGGTGAGGTCGGCGTCCAGTCGGGCGGCGACGCCCTCGCCGCCGAGCACCTCGACCGTGCGGGCGGCCGGGCCGTGCGCCTCGGTGACGAAGACGACGCGCCAGCCGTCGGCGAGCCAGCCCTTGGTGTCGGCGAGGGCCTTCGCGGTGTCGCCGCGGTAGGTCTCCGGGGCGTGCATGCCGAGCTGGAGGGTGTCCGCCTCCAGTTCGAGGTCCGCGGCGAACGGCGACACCGACCACCACATCATGTCGAGTTCGCGCGCGCGGTCTCGGACGTCCGCGATCGACCACAGGGAGGCGGCGTCGACGTCGATGGGCGCCTCGCCGCCGCCGGCCGTGGCCGCCCAGGACGCCTGGAGGAACTCCTGCGAGGTCGCGACGAGGTCCGCGGCACGCGTGCGTACCCGCTCCGGGTCGCAGACGACGGCCATCGCGCCCTTCGGCAGGACGTCGAGCAGCAGCTCCATGTCGTCGACCAGGACGGGGGCGAGGGACTCCATGCCCTCGACCGCGATCCCCTCGGCGATCTTGTTCAGGAGTTCGCCGAGTTCCGGGTGCTGTTCGGCGAGGGCACGCGCGCGTGCGCGTACGTCGTCCGTGAGGAGGAGTTCGCGGCAGGGCGGGGCCCACAGGCCGTGTTCGGCGACCTCCAGGGAGCGCTGGTCGGCGACCTTGAAGTAGCGGATCTCCTCGACATCGTCGCCCCAGAACTCGACGCGCAGGGGGTGTTCCTCGGTGGGCGGGAACACGTCCAGGATGCCGCCCCGTACGGCGAACTCGCCGCGTTTCTCGACGAGCTCCACGCGCGCGTACGCCGCCGCGGCGAGGGCTTCGACGATCTCGTTCAGGTCGGCCTGCTCGCCCGTGCGCAGGGCCACCGGTTCCAGCTCGCCCAGGCCCTTGACCTGCGGCTGGAGCACGGAACGTACGGGTGCCACGACGACCGAGACCGGGCCCGTCTCGGGGTCGTCGGGGCGGGGGTGGGCCAGACGGCGCAGGACGGCGAGGCGGCGGCCGACGGTGTCGCTGCGGGGGCTGAGGCGCTCGTGCGGGAGGGTCTCCCAGGAGGGGTACTCGACGACGCCGTCCGGCGGGAGGAGGGAGCGCAGGGCGGCCGCCAGGTCCTCGGCCTCGCGGCCGGTCGCCGTCACCGCGAGCACCGGACGGCCGGTCTCGCGGGCGAGGGCGGCGATCGTGAAGGGGCGGGCCGCCGGGGGGCCGACCAGGTCGATGTGCATGCGGTTGCCGTCCGCGGCCGCGGGGATGGCTTCCGCGAGGGCGGTGTCCTTGACGACGGCGTCGAGCAGACCGTGCAGGCTCATGGAGGGCTTTCCGTCCGAGGGCCCGGGCTACGTCCGTCCGGGCGGGGCGGCGTATCGGGGCCGGGGTGGGCAACGCGAAGGGCCCGACGCGTGTCACGGGCCGGGGGTGTCCAGGGTACGACGGGGCGGTGGGGTTCGGCGGAGGCTGTGGACAACCCGGGGGCCGGTGGGGACTGAAACGCCCGGACCCGGCGCCGAGAAGCCCCCCGTGGCTCCTCGGCGCCGGGTCCGTCCCCCGTGCCCCCGTTCCCCGTTTTCCTGTTCCCCCGTGCCCCCCCCGTTCCCCCGTCGGCTAGTCCGTCGCGATCGCGTTCAGGACGTTCATGCGGCCCGCGCGGAACGCCGGTACCAGGGCCGCGAACAGGCCCACGAAGGCCGAGCCGACGAAGACTCCGATGATCGTCGGCCAGGGGATGTCGAGGATGTTCAGGCCCTGCAGGGCGAGGAGCTGCTGGGCGGTCGCGCCCCAGCCCATGCCCAGGCCCAGGCCGAGCAGCGCGCCGAAGAGGGCGATGACGACCGACTCCATGCGGATCATGCGGCGCAGCTGGCGGCGGGAGAGCCCGATGGCCCGCATGAGGCCGATCTCCCTGGTGCGCTCGACGACCGACAGGGCCAGGGTGTTGACCACGCCCAGGACCGCGACGACGATCGCCAGCGCCAGCAGGCCGTAGATCAGGTTCAGGAGCTGGCCGATCTGGTCCTTCAGGGCCTGCTTGTAGTCGGTCTGGTCGCGGACGGTGTACTGCGGATAGTCGTGCAGGGCCGACTTGAGGGACTTGTAGGCGGCGTCCTGCCGACCGTCCTTGGCCGACGCGAAGACCAGCTCGTCGAGCGGCAGCTTGTCGGCGGGGACGTACTTCTTCAGCGTGTCGATGGAGGTGTACATCGCGCCCTGGTCGATGACGACGTCGCTGCTGGTGATCGCGCGGACCGTGAGGCGGGCCGTGGAGCCGTTGTCGAAGGCCACGGTGATCTTGGAGCCCAGGTGGATCCTGTGGTCCTTGGCGAACGTCTCGTGGACGGACATCGAGCCCGGCTTGTAGGCGTCGGCGAGCTTGCCGGCGACCGTCTCGGTGCGCAGGTCCGTCGCGTAGCTCGGGTCGGCCGCGGTGATCGCCGTACCGTCGAGCGTCCTGCCGTCGGGGGTGGTGAAGTCGGCCTTGGTCGACTTGTACTCGGTGACCCGCTCCAGGCCCGGTGTGGACTTCACCGCCTTGACGGCCTGCGGGGTGACCAGGGCGCCGTTGTCGCTCTGGATGATGAAGTCGGTGCCGACGGTCTTGTCGAGCTGGTCGGTGGCGGAGGCGACCATGGACGAGCCGACCACCGACAGGCAGGCGACCAGCGCGAGGCCGATCATCAGGGCGGCGCCGGTGGCGCCGGTGCGGCGCGGGTTGCGCAGCGCGTTGCGTTCCGCCATACGGCCGACGGGGCCGAAGGCCCGCAGCAGGACCGCGCCCAGGACACGGACCACGCCGCCCGCCAGCAGCGGACCGATCACCACGAAGCCGATCAGGCTCAGTACGACGCCCAGGCCCAGCCACAGCGATCCCTCGCTCGCCTTGTCGGCGGCGGAGGTGAGGTACAGGCAGTAGCCGCCCGCGCCGGTGAGGAGCAGGCCGATCACGCCCCGGATGACACCGGCCCTGGCGTCGGCCGGGGCCCCGGCGTCGCGCAGGGCGGCCATCGGGGAGACCTTGCCGGCGCGGCGGGCGGGCAGGTAGGCGGCCAGGACCGTGACGACGACGCCCAGGATCATGCCGATCACCGGGGTCGTCCAGGCGACGGTCAGGTCGTCGGTGGACAGGTTCATGCCGGTCATGCCCATGAGCTTCATCAGGCCGACCGCGAGGCCGACGCCCGCGCCGACGCCGAGGACCGAGCCGGTCACGCCCAGGAGCAGCGCCTCGGCCAGGACCGAGCGGTTGACCTGATTGCGGCTGGAGCCGATGGCCCGCATCAGACCGATCTCGCGGGTGCGCTGCGCGACCAGCATCGAGAAGGTGTTGATGATCAGGAAGATGCCGACGAGGAAGGCGATCCCGGCGAAGCCGAGCATCGCGTACTTCATCACGTTCAGGAAGTCGCCCACGTCCGCGCGGTTGGCGTCGGCGGTCTCCTTGGCGGTCTGCACCTTGTATCCGCCGCCGATCTCGGCGGCGACGTCCTTCTTCAGCCGGGCGTCGCTCACCCCGGCCGCGGCCGTGACGTTGACGTTCGTGTACACGCCCGTCTCGCCGACCAGGGCCTGCTGGGCGGTCTTCGTGTCCAGGTAGAAGATCGCGGCACCGGGGTTGGTGACGGTGAAGGTGGCGATGCCGGAGATCCGCGCGCTGTGCGTGCCCACCGCGGTGATCACACCGAGCTCGTCGCCGAGCTTCAGATGGTGCTTGTCGGCGGTGTCCGCGTCGATCATGACCTGGTCGGGGCCCTTCGGCGCCGCGCCGGAGGTGATCTTCATGGTGCGGGCGTCGTTGCCGTTCCAGCTGCCGACGATGGTGGGCGCGCCGCTGGACGGGGAGAGGTTGTCCTTGTCGGCGTCCACGACGGTCACCGACGTCGAGAAGACGGTCCCCTCCGCCGACTTCACGCCCCGCGCCTCGCGCACCTTGTCCAGCACGGAGGCCGGCATGACCGGCGGCCTGCCGTTGTCGGAGGTCGTCTCACCGGTGTCCGAGGCGCCCTTCGCGCTCACGGTCACATCGGAGGAGGTGGCCGCGAACAGCTTGTCGAACGTGGTGTTCATGGTGTCGGTGAACACCAGGGTGCCGCACACGAACCCCACCGAGAGCAGGACCGCCACGGCCGACAGGGCCATGCGTCCCTTGTGCGCGAAGAAGTTGCGCATCGAGGTCTTCATGACGGTCATGACGTACGCCCCCGCGCGTCGAAGTCCTTCATGCGGTCCAGGACCGTCTCGGCGGTCGGCTTGAACATCTCGTCGACGATCCGGCCGTCGGCGAGGTACAGCACGCGGTCCGCATACGAGGCGGCCACCGGGTCGTGGGTGACCATCACGATGGTCTGGCCCAGCTCGTCGACGGAGCGGCGCAGGAAGCCCAGTACCTCGGCTCCCGCGCGCGAGTCGAGGTTTCCGGTCGGCTCGTCACCGAAGATGATCTCGGGGCGGGCGGCGAGGGCGCGGGCCACGGCGACGCGCTGCTGCTGGCCACCGGAGAGCTGCGTGGGACGGTGCTTGAGCCGGTCCGCGAGACCGACGGTCTCCACGACCTGGTTCAGCCACGCCTTGTCCGGCTTGCGGCCGGCGATGTCCATGGGCAGCGTGATGTTCTCCAGCGCGTTCAGCGTCGGCAGCAGGTTGAACGCCTGGAAGATGAACCCGATCCGGTCCCGGCGCAGCTTGGTGAGCTTCTTGTCCTTCAGGCCGGTGATCTCGGTCTCGTCCAGGTAGATCTGACCGCTGGTCACGGTGTCGAGACCGGCGAGGCAGTGCATCAGCGTGGACTTGCCGGACCCCGAGGGGCCCATGATCGCGGTGAACTGGCCGCGGGCGATGTCCACGTCGACGTGGTCGAGGGCGACGACGCGGGTCTCCCCGGACCCGTACGCCTTGACGACCTGCCGCGCCCGCGCGGCGACGGCCGTACGCCCTCCAGTACCCCCGTGCCTGGGAATGGTCACAGCCGAAGTCACGGTATGTCTCCTATGTCGGAAGTAGGTGGACAGTGCTCCACCGTGGTGATGAGTGGTGCCGAGTGGCGAGGAGTGCCACGTCGAAGAGTCTGTCGGCGGGAGGGGGTCCGGCGCGCTGGTGCCCGGGCCCGTCTTGCCGGGGGGTTAACCCCACCCTCCCCCGGTGGGGTTCGCCGCCCGCCGACCGGTCGTCGACCGCCCCCAGCGGCGTAAAGCCAGGTTAAGGACGGTCCCCTCCCCTTCTCGTCCTCCGCCGGTACGACCCCTCCCCGAGCCGTAGTACGGAGGTACCCCTAGGGGCTCTCCACCGCCGGGTGGAGAGGATCTCGGGGTTGCCTCAACCCTCCGGCCCAGCCAGGCTCCACCCTCCCGTCGCGTGAAGGTCAAGGCTCCCGCCGCGCGCGGGCTGATGGGAAGCTGTCGTACGGCAGATAGATGCAAGGGGAAGGAATCCGCGTGGGCGAGACGAGACCGGCGATACCGCAAGCCCCCGAGCGCACCGCACCGCACCGGCGGGGCGCCGTCGTCGCCGCGCTCATGCTCTCCATGGCGCTGCCCGCCCTCGACTCCACCGTCGTCTCCACGGCCGTACCGCAGATCGTCGGCGACCTCGGCGGGTTCTCCGTCTTCTCCTGGCTGTTCTCCGGCTATCTGCTCGCCGTGACGGTCACGCTGCCCGTGTACGGCAAGCTCTCCGACACCTTCGGCCGCAAGCCGGTCCTCGTGGCCGGCGCCGCGCTCTTCCTGCTCGGCTCGCTGCTGTGCGGGCTCGCCTGGAACATGGGGGCGCTGATCGCGTTCCGTGTCGTGCAGGGCCTGGGCGGCGGGGCGTTGCAGGGCACCGTGCAGACGCTCGCCGCCGACCTGTATCCGCTCGAGGAACGGCCGAAGATCCAGTCGAAGCTGTCCACGGTGTGGGCGGTGTCAGCGGTCGCGGGCCCGGGACTCGGCGGCCTGCTCGCGGCGTACGCGGACTGGCGCTGGATCTTCCTGGTCAACCTGCCCATCGGGGCGGTGGCGTTGTGGCTGATCGTCCGTCATCTGCACGAGCCGCAACGGGAGTCCGGGACGACGACGGCCGCACGCGCGCGTGTCGACTGGGCGGGTGCGCTGGCCGTGTTCGCGTGCGGCGGGGTCCTGCTGACCGCGCTGGTGCAGGGCGGGGTGGCCTGGCCCTGGCTGTCGGGCCCCTCGCTCGCCCTGTTCGGCACGGGTCTCGCGCTGGCCGCCGCCGTCGTCGTCATCGAGCACCGGGCCGCGGAGCCGATCATCCCGGGCTGGGTGTGGCGGCGCCGTACGATCGCGGCGGTCAACCTGGCTCTGGGCGCGCTGGGCCTGCTGATGGTGGCGCCGACGGTGTTCCTGCCGACGTACGCCCAGTCGGTGCTGGGCCTCGGACCGGTGGCCGCCGGTTTCGTCCTCTCCGTCTGGACGCTGAGCTGGCCGCTGTCCGCCGCGCTCAGCCAGCACGTCTACCGGCGCATCGGCTTCCGGGACACCGCGCTGCTCGGCATCGGCACCGCGGCACTGATCCTGCTGGCGTTCCCCTTCCTGCCGTATCCCGGCGCGGCTTGGCAGCCGACGCTGCTGATGCTGCTGCTCGGTGCCGCGCTGGGCCTGTTCCAGCTGCCGCTGCTCGTCGGAGTGCAGTCGACGGTGGGCTGGTCGGAGCGCGGCACGACGACCGCGTCGGTGCTGTTCTGCCGGCAGACCGGGCAGACGATCGGCGCGTCGGTGTTCGGCGCGGTCGCCAACGGGGTGCTGGCCGCGCGCCTGGGCGGCGCGGGCGACCTGGACTCCGTCACGCGCGCGTTGGACGCCGGTACGGCGCCCGAGAGCGTCCGGCATGCCGTGGCGAGCGCCGTGCACGCCGTCTATCTGGGCGCCGCGTGCGCGGCCGCGCTCGCCTTCCTGGTGCTGCTGTGCGTCGCGCCGCGCAGGTTCCCGGTGCTGGGCGAGCAGGGCGACTGACGGCCGCCGAAGGAGCGGACGGTGCTGGTGCGGCCCACGGGCACCGGCCGGCTCATCCGTTCATCCTGGGCCCCTCCGGCTACGCCGTGAAGACCGGCTGTGTCGTGGTGACGGCCGCACTGACGATCAGGTGCGCGGCGACCGGCGGCATGAAGACCACCGCCGTCAGCCGCACGGCACGAATCCGGACGACGCGCAGGAAACCGGCGGTCACTCCGCCGGGTCCTCCGTCGGGCCGCCCGTGAGCGCTCTCAGGCTCTCCTGCACCTGGTCCATGTGCGCCTGCACCTCGTCCCAGCGCTCGCCGTGCTCCCGCAGCACCCGCTCCGTCTCCCGGGCGATGCGCTCCTCCTTCAGCCGCGCCTCGGCGACGATCTGGGTGGCGAGCACGGCCGCCTCCTCCTGACGCCGCCGGGACATCTCCTCGGCCGCGGCGACCTCCCGCTGCGCCTCCGCGAGCGCCTCCTCGGCACGGGCCACCGCCCGCTCGTTCTGCACGTCCAGGGCGGCGGCCCGCTCGGCAGCCTCGCGCTCCACGGCGGCCCACTGCTCGGCGTGCTCCCTCTTCGGCTCCACCAGCAGGCCGGCGGTACGCTGCCGCACCTCACGCAGCTCCGCGAGGTGCTCGCCGCGGAACTCCTTCACCTTGCGCCGGGCACCCACCCGGATCCCGTGCGCCTCGGAGCGCGCGGCGAGCAGATGCCGACGGGTGTGCTCCTTGGCCTGTGTGCGGATCTCCTCCGCCTGCTCCTCCGCCCCCCTGCGCAGGGCGGCGGCGTGCTCCTCGGCCTGCTCGACCTGCTCCTGCGCCTCCCGCCTGGCCCGGTCGACCAGGTCGGCCGCCTCCTGCTGCACCAGCTGGAAGACGCCCCGGGCACGCTCCCCGAGGGAGTCGTACGTCTGCGGCTCGATGACCGTCACGGCCTCGCCCAACTCCTTGGCCTCCACCGCCATCTCCTTGGCGAGCACCGCGAGCCGGGCGACGCGCTCCCACGCGGCGTCGCGTTCGGCGGAGAGCGCTGCGACGAACACATCGACCTCCTTGGGCCGGTAACCGCGTCCGCGAACGGTCACGAACTGCCGCGATGACACTCGTGCGCTGCTCATCCTTTAGCCCCTCTCCACCAGACAAACGCGAAATAATGATTACGCGCATATCTTGATGTATCGGGCTTAAGTGTTCATAACGCGACACTCCGCATACAGATACGGGCAATCTCCGCACACGAAAGGGCCGGGCCCGGTCACACGACCAGGCCCGGCCCTCGACACACGCGGTACGCGCGTCAGCGGAACGTACGCGTCACAGCAACCCGTCCCACATCTCCTCCAGCAGCACCGACCACCAGCTCTCCGGCGACCCCAGCGCCGCCGGGTCCAACGAGGCCAACTGCGCCTGGAAGTCGACGGTCCAACGACCCGCCTGCTCCTGGTTCAGGCCGTACCGCAGCCGCCACATCCGCCCCAGCAACGCCAGGCAGCGCGCGAACTCCGGCAGACCCGTGTTCACGAACTGCGGCGGCACCGACCCACCCCCCGGCCCCGCCTCCACCGGAACCGCGACGATGTTCGCCGTCCCGTACTGCACACAGATCGCCTTGCCGAAGTCACTGCCCATCACGAGGTACGACCCCGCGTCCGGCGCCGACTGCACCCCACGCTCCGCCGCCAGCTCAGCCAGCGTCGGCACCGGCCGCCCCGGCTGAGCCTGCGCCCAGAAGAACGGACCCATGTCCATCGGCAGACCCGCCACCACCAGGGTGTGCGCCACCACCGGCGGCACACCCTGCCGCGACACCGCCCCCTGCTCGAACCGGAAGATCCCCGGCCCGAACGCCGCACCCAGCTCCTGCGCGATCCCCTCCGGCGGGATCGGCGGCGCCGGCTGCACCGGCGGCAACGGCGCCCGCACCGGCGCGGGCCGCGCAGGACCGTCCGCCACCTGGTGCAACTCGCCCTGATGCGCCAACAACTGCTGCATGCCCTGCTGCCGGCTCGCATGATCCGTGCCGTACGGCGCGATGCTCGCGATCCGCGCCTGCGGCCACTGCTCCCGGATCATCCGCGCGCAGTACGCACCCGGCAGCTCACACGACTCCAGCTCGGTGTGCAGCTCCAGCACCTGGTCCGGGGGCACGTTCATCGCCCGCAGCTCATGGAAGATCTGCCACTCCGGGTGCGGCGTACCCGGCGCCGAACGCCGGATCACCTGCTGCTCCGACCCGTCCTGCGCGCGGTAGCGCAACACGGCCTGATAGCCCGGACCGACCGTCGGCAGCCCCGGCGGCTGGGGATACCCGTACCCCTGCGGCTGCCCCGGCGGCATCGGCTGACCCGGCGCCAGCGGCTGAGGGCCGCCCGGAGGCACACCCGGAGCCCCGGGAGCGCCCGGAGGCACTCCGGGGCCACCCACCGGCGGCCCGGCCAGCACGGTCTGCGCATGGGGCACACCAGGCCCGCCCGGAGCACCAGAGCCGATCGGAGCGCCAGGGGCGCCCGGAGGCCGTGGCACACCACCCGCCCCACCAGGTCCGACCCGGCCCTGGTCGGCGAGCATCGTGGCGGCGTGGTGAACCCCACCGGGAGGATTGCCGCCGGGCGGGTTCGGCGCACCAGGGGCACCAGGACCGCCAGGGGCGAAGGGGGCACCTGGGGCTCCCGGCGCACCGGAGCCGCCAGGCCCGCCCGCAGGTCCCTCTGGCCCCAGGGAGGACACCATCTGCGTAGGCACATATCCACCCGCCGCACCACCGGGCGCACCCGGAACCCCGGGCGGCGGCGGAGGCGCGTCACCGGACCGCGCACCCGGCGCACCCGGCGCACTCGGCGGAGGCGGTGGCATCGCCCCACCCCGGCCCCGACGCGGAGGCGGCGCGGCCTTGCTGGTCGCGGCGTCGGCGATCTCCCCGGCGTTCGGCGCGAGCGGCCGCCCCGGCGCACCCCCGCCCTGCGGATACCCGTACGAGGCCGCAGGCGGCCCACTCGGAGCAGGCGCAGCAACAGCAGGCGGAGGAGGAGGCGGAGGCGGAGCACCCTGCCCGCCGGCGGGACCGGCAGGCACACCGGAACCAGCCGGCACACCGCCACCTTGCGGGTACCCGTACCGAGCCCCACCCGGCACCCCCGAACCGCCCGAACCGCCCGGTCCGCCCGGCGGCGGAACCGGCCCGCCCGCCCGCGCACCACCCGCGCCCTGGGCCCCCTGCTCGCCCAGCGTCGGCGCCACCGCCGTCGGCGGCAACTGACTGCCGCCCGCGATCAGCGCCGTCTCGGCGTCCGGCAGACCCGCGGGCGGCGGCACCGCGTCGGAACCGCTCAGCGGCGGCGCGAACACCGTCGCGGGCAGCGGCACGGAACGGTCGTCACCCCCGTCCCCATTGGTGTCCGTCCCAGCCCACGGAGTGGCCCCCGCGGGCGGCGCACCGGCCACCGGCCCCGAAGGCACCCCAGGCTGCGTCTCCGCCGGCCCACCCCCCGGCACCCCGGCCTGCGTCCGCGGAAGCGACGGATCAGGAGTCACACCCGCCGACCCAGCCGCACCCGACACACCCGCACCGGAAGCAGCAGCACCCTTCCGCTCCGCCATCCCCAACTTGTCCGCCGCCTCCTGCAACCACTCCGGCGGCGACAACAAGAACGACGTCTGATTCAGATCCACCCGAGCCGCCGGCGCCGGCACCGCATCCTGCGGCTCATCCGGACGGCCGTACTCCTCCTCATACCGGCGGATCACCTCACCCACCGCCAACGCGGGCCACAACGTGGCCTCACCACTGTCCCGCGCGATCACCAGCCGCTGCGCACCCCCGTCCGACCGAGGACCCTCCGCACGGTCCTCCGCCCACACCACGAACCCCAACTCGAACTCCCGCACCCGCACCTCACGATGCTGGTACGCCGGAACATCCCCGTTGATCCACTCTTCCGCACGCTCCTGCGCCTGCGCGAACGTCACCATCGCTCAGCTCACTCCCCCGCGCCCACGGACGCCACAGGCACCGCACGCGCGAACCCGCCGTCCACCATCAGATTCGCCACCGTCTCCAACTCCGGCGGATCACCCGCCAGACGCGACAGGAACACGTCGAAATCCTCACCGCACGACAACAACAACCGCTCCGTACGCTCCGCCGGCGACCACGAAGGATCCACGTCCCGCACATCGTCGTACGCACAGAACCACACCGAACCCGCCCGCGCGCCCCGCACCTTCACCGCCAGCAGCCCACCCTGCACGAACCCGACGCCCAGATAGTCCTTCGTCAGATGATCCCGCAGACACTTGTTGACGTACACCAGATCATTGACCGCCGCCTCATCGCGCACCGTGAAGAACGGCTGGTCCACCAGCAACCCCAGCTCCGCATCCAGCGCGGCACCCACCGGCGCACACCCACCAGCCGCCTTCAGGAACGAACGGTACGCACCCGGCAGCCGGTACCCCAGGTCCTCCTCGACCCCCTGCACCTGCCCCTCCGACACAGCAACACCGGACTTCGGCAACCCGAAGTGCGCAGGACGCGTCTCCTGCAACGGCCGTGTCCCCCGCTTCGACTGATCCACCACCGCCGTAGCCAACCCACCGTGATGACGCAACAACGCCTTCACCTCGACCGGAACAAGCTCCAGCCGCCGCGAACCCACCACGTGATGCCACGTCCAGCCATGCGGAGTAGCCACATTCGCAACCGTGTCCCACAACTCGTGCCCCGAAGCCGCCAGCGCGGCGTTCGCCGACACGTAGTCCGTCAACCGCAACTCGTCGACCCCGAAACCCTCCGGCGGATCGGCGATCTCCGCCGCCGCCCGCGCATACGGCGAGAAATCCGGGTAGCCACGCTCGTCCACCCGCACCCCCCTCGGATGCCGCGCAGCCCGCACCGGATCCGGAAAGTGAACGTTCTGCCCGGCGTAGGCCGCGTTCGGCGGCGCGGCCTGCTGCCCGAGCCGACTCGTCGTCATGGCGGTTGCCCCCTGCGGCACTCTGGTACGGCCCGCAGCAGCCGGTTCCGCTTCCGGACCCGACCCACCACGCCCCGTATCGACTGTCTCCAACGGTTCCAACACGCGCCCACCGCGCGCATCACGGTGCCGACAGCCTATGCGGTACGACGACACCGGTCACCGGCCGACCGAATCCGGCCCCCCACTTCCGTGACCAGCCGTCACCCCGCACTCACGCACCGCCCCAACCCGGGCGTGTCGCACCGCCCCAGCTTCCACACCCGCAACACCATTTGGCACCCTGTGACGTCCGAGGGCATGCTCGGGAGGGGATGACGATCATGAACACAACGCAAACGGGACCACACGACACGCCGCAAACGGCCACGTCCGGCGACCCCCGCATCGGCTGGTCCAGCACCGAAACCCCCCACGCCCCCACCCTCCGCCACCGCCGCGACGGCATACTCCCCACCGTCGCCGCCGCCCTCTCCGTCCGCGGCGCCACCCTCACCGGCACCGCCGCCCGCGGCGACCAACCCCCACCCCTGCACCACCTCGTCAAAGACTTCCTCGACACCCTCACCAGCACCCAACGCGACCGCTTCACCGGCCGCTGCGCCGAAGCACTCCTCATCTCCCGCCTCATCACCACCGCCGACACCGCCCGCAGCAGACGCGCAGCCCGAAAACCCATGACCAACAGCGAAGCCCGCAAAGCACTCAGACAAGCCAAACTCACCACCCGCCACATCCGCGAGGACGGCGACCCCCTCCACGGCAACTTCGCCACCCCCTGCCGCGCCTGCACCGCCCTCAGCGCCCACTTCGGCGTCCGCATCGTCGACCCGGAAGCGACCGACTGACCCCCCACGGCCGCTCCACCAGCACCCCCGCACCGTCGACGAACGAAGGCAGATGCACCCCGACCCGCACACCTCCACCACCCGCTTCCCCACACCCGTCGACAAAGCCCTGCGCACCGCCGGCTGGCAACCCGGACGCTGGGACATCCGACAAGCCGAAATCTGGGCCGACGCCCTCCGCGACCACACCTCACCCGCCGGCCACCGCCACGCCGTCTTCCCCGCCGCCGTCGAAGCCTGGGCCGAATTCGGCGGCCTCACCATCACCCCCACCGGCACCGGCCGCCAAGTCGCCCCCACCACCCTCCACCTCGACCCCCTCCACGGCCTCCACATGGCCCGCACCCTCGCCGACCTCGGCCGCGCCCTCGACACCGACGTCAGCCCCCTCGGCACCGAGAGCGACACCCACTCCCTCCTCGCCATAGACGCCGAAGGCCGCGTCTACGCCCTCGACCACACCGGCGACTGGTACCTCGGCCCCGACATCGACCAAGCCCTCAGCGCCCTGATCTCCGGCATCGAACCCGCACGCCTCACCGCAGGCTGACCCTCGGCACTACGACGCCGGAATCACCGCCGACACCCGAAAACCCCCCGCATCCGTCGGTCCCGACACAAACACCCCACCCAACGCCACCACCCGCTCCCTCATCCCCACCAGCCCATTCCCCCCCGACGGCAACCCCGCCGACGCCCCCACCTCCGACGGCGGCTCGTTCTCCACCTGCATCGCGATCTCCGCCACCCGATGCGCCAACCGCACATGCGTCTTCGCCCCCGCCGCATGCTTGTGCACGTTCGTCAACGCCTCCTGCACCACCCGGTACGCCGTCTGCTCGATCTCCGCCGCATACGCCCGCACCTTCCCCTCCACCGACAACTCCACCACCATCCCCGCCGCCTCCGACTGCCCCACCAACTCCTCCACATCCCCCAGACACGGCCCCTCACCGTGCTCCTCCACCACCACCCGCGAAGCCGCCGCAGCCGCCGCCTTCCCCACCGCAGCCAACGGCACAGGCACCCCCGCCCCATCCCGCGCGGACCCACCACTCCTCAGCACCCCGAGCATCTCCCGCAACTCGGTCAACGCCTGCCGCCCCATGTCCCCGACAAGCGCGGCATTCCGCACAGCCTTCTCAGGGTCCTTCCGCGCCACAGCCTGCAACGCGGCAGCATGCACGACCATCAGGCTGACACGATGCGCCACCACGTCATGCATCTCCCGCGCGATCCGCGTCCGCTCCTCACCCCGCGCCCACTCCGCCCGCTCCTCCGCCCGCTCCGCGAGCAACTGCAACTCCCGCTCCAGACTGTCGGCCCGCTCCCGCAGACTCTCCATGAGCCGCCGCCTGGCCCCCACGTACAACCCCAGCAGCACGGGCGGCGCGGTCAGCCCCAGGGAAGTCGCTATGGCCGCGAACGGTATGAACCAGTCCCCGACGGTCAGCTGCCCCTGATCCATGCTCTGCCGCACCCGTACGAACGTCACGATCAACGTCCCCACCAACTGCATCCCCGCGAGCGAGACGAGGATCCGCCGGGGCATCTCCGAGGCGGCGAGCGTGTACAGCCCGACGATCGCCATCAGGAACCCCATCTGGGCCGGCGTGATCGCGATCGTCACCAGCACGACCGCGATCGGCCACTGCCGACGCACCACCAGGACCGAGCCGGCGAGCACCCCGAAAACGACCCCCACGGCCGCCGGGATCCCCGCGTCCCGCGCGAAGGAGACGCCCTCGATCCCGCACTCCACGGCGGACACGCCGGCCAGGCTCCAGTCGAACACGGCACTGCGCCATCTGGGCCACCACAACGGCCCTTCCCGGGTCGTCGCGGTCTCTTCCCCCGTCGTGGTCATGCCTCCAGCCTACGGGCGCGGACCCCACCCTTTCCGGTGAGTTTCACCGACCGAATCCCGGCGTTTTCCCTCGAACAGGTGAACCACGACCGTTCGACCCCGGAAGCGGCCATTCCGGCTGGACGGCATGCGTCTGCGGCGGGCGGGACTCAGCCTCCGGCAGATCCGCGAGGAGCTTCAGGTCCACAACAAGGAGACACTGCAGCGCCTGGTCGAGGGCGAGCCGCCCCCGGAATGGACCAAACGGCCGCGAGCGAAGGACGACCTCCGCGAGCGGGCGCGGGAGCTGCGACAGCAAGGCTGGACGTACAACCAGGTCCAGGCGGAACTGGGATGCTCCAAGAAGGGCGATCAGCAAACGAGAACTGTTCCTGATCGGCATCGGGCTCTACTGGTCTGAGGGAGCAAAGGCCAAGCCGGGCTCGACCCGACGCGTCATTTTCGTGAACAGCGACGCCGACATGATCCTGCTGGGCGTGGAGCCCGAGCGCCGACGTTTCTCCGTGAACATCCACGAATCGGCCGACGTACCCGCAGCCGAGGCCTACTGGGCAGACCAGGTCGGCACCACCGTCGACGACCTCCTGAAGACGAGCCTCAAGAAGCACAACCCCAAGACCAATCGAACGAACACGGGCGCTGACTACCACGGTTGCCTCAGGGTCGCCGTACTCAAGAGCGCCGACCTGCACCGTCGCATCGAAGGCTGGTGGTCTGGCATGGTGGTGGAGGCCAAGCGGCGAACCGCGTAGGCTGCACCCTGGTAATCCCCCGTGGTGTAATCGGCAACACACGTCACTTTGGATGATGTATTTCAGGTTCGAGTCCTGGCGGGGGAGCTTGGTTCGGGTCCTGACCTAGCTGGGTCAGGGCCCACTCTCATGTCTGCCAAGAAACGCCCCGGTATCCTTCGGATGTCCCACCCCACTCCACAGCCGAAGGGCAACTCAGTGAGCGCCATTCGCCCGGCAGCCGTCGTCGTTCTCGCAGCGGGTGAGGGCACCCGTATGAAGTCGGCCACACCCAAGGTTCTCCACGAGATCTGCGGCCGTTCCCTGCTGGGCCACGTGCTGGCCGCGGCCCGGGAGTTGGACCCGGAGAACCTCGTCGTGGTGGTCGGGCACGCACGCGAGAAGGTCACCGCGCACCTGGGTGAGATCGACCCGCAGGTGCGCACCGCCGTCCAGGAGGAGCAGAACGGCACCGGGCATGCCGTCCGGACGGGGCTGGAGCAGCTCGGTGGGGGTGTGGACGGGACCGTGATCGTCGTCTGCGGTGACACTCCGCTGCTTTCGGGTGCCACGCTGTCCGCGCTTGCCGCGACGCACCATGCGGACGGCAATGCGGTCACGGTTCTGTCCGCCGAGGTGCCGGATGCGACGGGTTATGGGCGGATCGTCCGCGATGAGGCTTCGGGTGCTGTCACGGCGATCGTCGAGCACAAGGATGCGAGTGACGTGCAGCGGGCGATCCGTGAGATCAATTCCGGTGTGTTCGCGTTCGACGGTGCTCTCCTGGCGGATGCCCTGAAGAAGGTGCGGACGGACAACAGTCAGGGTGAGGAGTACCTGACGGATGTTCTCGGGATTCTCAGGGAGGCCGGTCACCGGGTGGGGGCGTCGGTGGCGGTGGATCATCGGGAGGTCGCCGGGATCAACAACCGTGTGCAGTTGAGTGAGGCTCGGCGGATTCTCAATGATCGTCTTCTGACGGCGGCGATGCTGGCCGGTGTGACTGTTGTCGATCCGGCGACGACGTGGGTGGATGTGACTGTCACGTTCGAGCAGGATGCGGTCGTCCATCCTGGGACGCAGTTGCATGGCGCCACTCACCTGGGTGAGGGTGCGGAGGTGGGTCCGAACAGCCGGCTGACGGACACGCTGGTGGATGCGGGTGCCCGGGTGGACAACACGGTGTCCTACAGCGCCCATGTCGGTGCGAATGCGTCTGTGGGTCCGTTCGCGTATCTGCGTCCTGGTACGCGGCTGGGCGTGAAGGGCAAGATCGGGACGTTCGTGGAGACGAAGAACGCGTCGATCGGTGAGGGGACGAAGGTGCCTCATCTGTCCTATGTGGGTGATGCGACGATCGGTGAGTACAGCAACATCGGTGCGGCGAGTGTGTTCGTGAACTACGACGGAAAGGACAAGCATCACACCACCGTCGGGTCGCACTGTCGTACGGGCTCGGACAACATGTTTGTGGCACCTGTCACGGTGGGGGATGGCGCGTACACCGCCGCCGGGTCGGTGATCACGAAGGATGTGCCGCCTGGTTCGCTGGCCGTGGCCCGCGGTCAGCAGCGGAATATCGAGGGTTGGGTGGCTCGGAAGCGTCCGGGGAGTGCGGCGGCGAAGGCGGCCGAGGCGGCTTCCCGGCGGGGCGACGGCGAAGAGTGACCTGAAACGGGTGCGTCAAACACGGCGTACCGTGATAAGTGCGAACCCGCACCCCTGAGAGACCTCTGAGGAGACAGTGCTGTGACCGGGATCAAGACGACCGGCGAGAAGAAGTTGATGTTCTTCTCCGGCCGCGCCCACCCCGAGCTTGCCGAGGAGGTCGCCCATCAGTTGGGTGTCGGGGTCGTCCCGACGAAGGCCTTCGATTTCGCCAATGGTGAGATCTATGTTCGTTACCAGGAGTCGGCTCGTGGTGCTGACTGTTTTGTGATCCAGAGCCACACGGCTCCGATCAATCAGTGGATCATGGAGCAGTTGATCATGATTGATGCGCTGAAGCGGGCTTCGGCGCGGTCGATCACGGTGATCGTGCCGTTCTACGGCTATGCGCGGCAGGACAAGAAGCATCGTGGTCGTGAGCCGATCTCGGCTCGGTTGATCGCGGATCTGATGAAGACGGCGGGTGCGGACCGGCTTCTGACCGTGGATCTGCACACGGATCAGATTCAGGGGTTTTTCGATGGTCCGGTGGATCATCTGTTCGCGCTGCCGCTGCTCGCGGACTATGTGGGCCGGAAGGTGGACCGGAACAAGCTGACGGTGGTGTCGCCGGACGCTGGTCGGGTGCGGGTGGCCGATCGTTGGTGCGACCGGCTTGGTGCGCCGTTGGCGATCGTGCACAAGCGGCGTGACAAGGACGTGGCGAATCAGGTGACGGTCCACGAGGTGGTGGGTGAGGTCGAGGGCCGGGTCTGTGTTCTGGTGGACGACATGATCGACACGGGTGGGACGAT
Organism: Streptomyces sp. NPDC002588; assembly: GCF_040295925.1. Taxonomy (NCBI): domain Bacteria; kingdom Bacillati; phylum Actinomycetota; class Actinomycetes; order Kitasatosporales; family Streptomycetaceae; genus Streptomyces; species Streptomyces sp. NPDC002588. The sequence continues at coordinate 132,194 of NZ_JBEOWF010000006.1, read as the reverse complement.
CTGTGCGGCTGCGGACGCGTTGTTCGCGCATGGTGCGGAGGATGTCATCGTGACGGCGACGCATGGTGTGTTGTCGGGTCCTGCGGCGGACCGGTTGAAGAACTCGAAGGTCAGTGAGTTCGTGTTCACGAACACGCTGCCGACTCCGGGTGAGCTGGAGTTGGACAAGATCACGGTGTTGTCGATCGCGCCGACGATCGCGAGTGCGGTGCGTGAGGTGTTCGAGGACGGTTCGGTGACGAGTCTGTTCGACGAGCAGTGAGTCGTCCGGTCGCTTCTGTTTGATCGATTTTTGTGTGGCCTTCCTTGCCGAGTAGACTGCTGAGGTTGCTCGGCGAGGGAGGCCGTTTCCGTTGTGGAATCGGTTGTCCGTTATCGACGCGCTCTTCGTAGCAGGCCGTTCGTGGCCGGGTGACCCCCCATCTCGACTCCGCTCGAGCGGGGGACCCCCATCCGCTTCCAGTTCTACGAGGAGTGTCCATGTCCGAGGTCAAGATTTCCGCTGTGACCCGTTCGGAGTTCGGCAAGGGTGCCGCGCGTCGTATCCGTCGTGACAGCAAGGTTCCCGGTGTGCTGTACGGGCACGGTTCGGACCCGCTGCACCTGACGCTTCCGGGCCACGAGCTGCTGCTGGCGCTGCGTACGCCGAACGTCCTGATCGCGCTGGACATCGACGGCAAGACGAACGAGCTGGCGATCCCGAAGTCCGTGCAGCGGGACCCGATCAAGGGCTTCCTGGAGCATGTTGACCTGCAGCTGGTGAAGCGGGGCGAGAAGGTCAACGTCGAGATCTACGTCCACACCGAGGGCGAGCTGGCGCCGGGCGGCAACCTGCTGGAGCACGTGCTGAACGCGCTGCCGGTCGAGGCCGAGGCCACTCACATCCCCGAGTCGGTCACCGTCTCCGTCGAGGGTCTGGCGGCCGGCGACTCGGTTCTCGCCAAGGACATCCCGCTCCCGAAGGGCACCAAGCTGGGTGTCGACGGCGAGACGGTCGTGCTGCAGGTTCTGGCCGCGCAGGCCGAGGAGGCCCCGGAGGGTGAGGCCGCCGAGGGTGAAGCGGCCGGCGAGGCCTGATCCTCACTGTCATCGTTCGTCAGCCGCTGCTCCCTGTCGGGGGCGGCGGCTGGCGCGTATCAAGGAGACATGCACGTGACGACGGATGCGAGTGCTCCGTGGCTCGTCGTGGGCCTCGGTAATCCCGGGCCTGAGTACGCCATGAACCGGCACAACGTGGGGTTCATGGTGGCCGATCTGCTGGCGGAGCGGATCGGGGGGAGGTTCAAGCGGGCGGGCCGGGCGCAGGCTCAGGTGGTGGAGGGGCGGATCGGTCCGCCGGGTCCGGGGAACCGTCGGGTGGTTCTGGCGAAGCCGATGTCGTTCATGAACCTGTCGGGTGGTCCGGTGAACGCGCTGCGGGATTTCTACAAGGTGCCGGTGGCGAACGTCGTGGCTGTGCACGACGAGTTGGACATCGATTACGGTGTGTTGCGGTTGAAGTCGGGTGGTGGGGACAACGGGCACAACGGTCTGAAGTCGATGACGAAGGCGATGGGTGCGGACTATCACCGGGTGCGGTTCGGGATCGGGCGTCCGCCGGGGCGTATGCAGGTGGCGGATTTCGTGTTGAAGGATTTCGTGTCCGCGGAGCGCAAGGAGCTGGATTACTTCGTGGATCGGGCGGCGGATGCGGTGGAGGCTCTGGTGATCGAGGGTCTGGAGCGGGCGCAGAGTACGTACAACTCGTGATTTGTCCGCCGCTCGTCCCCTGTCGAGGTTGACGGGTCGCGCGGGTGTGGCCAATGATCCCGGCCATGCCTGCCATCGCAGCGTCCCCTTCTCATCGCCGTCGCGGCTCGTCTCGTAGGACTCGGGCCGCGTCTTCTGCCGCGTTGCGGTTCGGGCGGCTGGCGGCGATGGGGGTGGTGGCCGTGCTGATTCTGTTCGCGGGGGTGTGGGGTTCGTGGGGTACGGCGCAGCAGGTGATGCTGACGAAGGGGCGGGAGCGGGGCACGGTCGCGGTGGCGCAGTGCGCGGGTGAGACGTGCTGGGGGCCTTACACGCCGGTGTCGGCGGGGTCGACGGCGCGTGCGCGGGTGGAGATCGAGAAGTCGGTGGCGGTGAAGAAGGGGCAGACGTACGCGGTGGTGGTGGAGCCGGACGGTGATGAGGTGGTGCGGTCGGGGCCGGCGGGGATTCTTTTCGCGTGGGTGCCGTTGGGTGGTGCGTTGTTGTTGGCGTCGGTGGTGGTGGCGGGTGGGTTGGGGCGTGCTCGGTGGGGGTGGGTGTTGGCTGGGTCTGGGGTGGCGTTGCTGACGGCGGCTTTTGTCGCGGTCTGATCGTGTTCGGCATGCTTCTTTTCTATGTGCCCGCCATAAGTTGCCTGTTCGTGATTGACCGGAGTCAGTGCGGATTGGAAGCTGAGCCTCACCCTCCACATCTTCCCTTTCGTCACTCGAAGATGGACTGCCCCATGCGTACCCTCACCCGGGCCGGTGTCGTGGCCCTCGCCTCCTCGGCCGCGCTGCTGCTTGCCCCGGCCGCCCACGCGGCGGGCGGCGACAACGGCGATGTGAAGACCCACAGGTCGACGACCGACGAGTTCGACCAGCGCGACGAGCCGAAGGTCTGCTCGTTCTATCTCGACGCGTTCGCCTTCGACGGTGTGCAGGCGGTCGGCTGGCACATCGAGGCCTGGGCGGACAACGACGCCGAGAAGGGCGAGACCGTCAAGACGGGCTCCATCACGCTGGACTCGAACGGTCACGGCCGGACCCAGGACCTGTCGCTGCCGGACGGCCAGTACAAGCTGTTCTGGAACTTCGAGGGCGAGAACGGGGCCGCCAAGCACAAGGTGTTCAAGGTGGACTGCGAGGACGAGGGCGGCGGCGGTTCCTCACCGTCCGGATCGCCGTCGGGCTCCGCCTCGGCCTCGTCGTCCGCGTCCCCCTCCTCGTCGTCCTCGCCGAGTTCCTCGGCGTCCGCGGATCCGTCGGCCTCGGCGGGTTCGACGCCGTCCTCGGCGTCCACCCCGCAGGGCGGCAGCGACGGTCTGGCCGAGACCGGTAACGGCGCGCCCGTCGGCGCCCTCGCGGCCGTCGCGGCGGTGCTGGTGGGTGCGGGCGGTTTCCTCGTGGCCCGGCGGCGCCGATCCTGACGTAGGGCACGCGGGTCGGCCGCGGGCAGGCAGAAGCGGGGGTGCCCCCGGGTTTCGCAGGGATGCGAAGCCCGGGGGCACCCCCCTTTTTCGTAGGGGATCAGCCGGTGTTGCGGAGGCCTGCTGCCACGCCGTTGACGGTGAGGAGGAGGGCGCGGGAGAGGAGGGGGTCGGGTTCGGCGCCGGCGGCGGCCGCGTCGCGCTGGCGCTTGAGGAGGGTGACCTGGAGGTAGGAGATGGGGTCCAGGTAGGCGTCGCGGATGGTGAGGGTCTGCTTGAGGACGGGGTTGGCTTCGAGCAGTTCGCGTTCGCCGGTGATCTTGAGGATTTCGGTGACGGTGAGGGCGTGTTCGGCCTTGATGCGGTCGAAGACGTGCTTGAGGTCGTCGGGGACGAGGGTGTCGACGTAGTGCTGGGCGATCCGCAGGTCGGTCTTGGCGAGGGTCATTTCGACGTTGGAGACGAAGTTGCGGAAGAAGTGCCACTGTTCGTGCATTTCGTCGAGGACGGTGGCTCCTTCCTGCTGCGGGTCTGCTTCGCGGAGGGCCTTGAGGCCGGAGCCGACGCCGTACCAGCCGGGGACGATCTGGCGGGACTGGGTCCAGCCGAAGACCCAGGGGATGGCGCGCAGGCCGTCGAGGCCGGCGCCGGAGTCGGGCCTTCGGGAGGGCCTCGACCCGAGGTGGAGGTCGGCGAGCTGGTCGACGGGGGTGGCGGCGAAGAAGTAGGCGGGGAGGTCGGGGTCCTCGACGAGTTCGCGGTAGGCGGCGTGGGCGGCGTCGCTGACGGCGTCCATGGCGGTGTCCCAGCGGGCGAGGGCCTCGTCGGACTGGCGGGGGGCGGTGTGCAGGGCGGAGGCCTGGAGGGTGGCGGCGACGGTGAGTTCGAGGTTTTCCCTGGCCAGGGACGGGATGAGGTACTTGTCGGAGATGACCTCGCCCTGTTCGGTGACCTTGATCTCGCCTTCGAGGGTGCCCCAGGGCTGGGCGAGGATGGCGTCGTGGGAGGGGCCGCCGCCGCGGCCGACGGTGCCGCCGCGGCCGTGGAAGAGGCGCAGGCGGACGCCGTACCGGTGGGCGACGTCGCGCAGTCGCCTCTGTGCTCGGTGGATCTCCCACTGGCTGGTGGTGATGCCGCCGAACTTGGAGGAGTCGGAGTATCCGAGCATGACCTCCTGGACGTCTCCGCGGAGGGCGACGAGGCGTCGGTAGGAGGGGTCGGAGAGCATGTCCTCGAGGATGGTGTCGGCGGCCTTGAGCTCGTCGGTGGTCTCCAGGAGGGGCACGATGCCGATCTTGGCCCAGCCGGCGTGGAGGTCGACGAGTCCGGCTTCGCGGGCGAGGACGGCGGCGGCGAAGACGTCGTCGGCGCCCTGGCACATGGAGATGATGTACGACTCGATGACCTCGGGTCCAAATACGGCGAGGGCTCGCTTGACGGTTTCGAACACGCCGAGGGTCTTCGCGCCGGCGGCGTCGACGGGTGCCGGGGTGGGGGCGAGGGGCCTGCGGGAGCGCAGTTCCTTGGCGAGGAGCTTGGTGCGGTAGTCGCGGGGCATGTCGGTGTAGCGCCAGGATTCCTCGCCGAGGCGGTCGAAGAGCTGGCCGAGGGCGTGGTGGTGGGCGTCGGCGTGTTCGCGGACGTCCATGGTGGCGAGCTGGAGGCCGAAGGCGGCGAGGGTGCGGATGGTGCGGTTCATGCGGCCATCGGCGAAGAGGGCACCGCGGTGTGCGCGCAGGGAGGTCTGGATGAGGGTGAGGTCGGTCAGCAGTTCCCTGGTGCCGAGGTAGTCGCGGCCCGGTTCGTGCGGGGTGCCCTTGGCGAGGCGCTGCTTGGTGTTCTCGAGCTTCTGGCGGATGCAGGTGGCCTTGAGGCGGTAGGGCTCTTCGGCGTTGAGGCGCTTGTAGCGGGGGCTGATCTCGGGGAGGCGTTCGAGGTCGCCCTGGAGTGACTCGAGGAGTTCGTCGGTGGCGCCGGTGTAGCGGATGGAGTTGGAGAGGAAGCCGCGGAGTTCGTCGACGGTCTCGAGGGCGTCGTTGATGCCGTGTTCGTGCTGGAGGATGAGGACGTCCCAGGTGACCTGGGGGGTGACGTTGGGGTTGCCGTCGCGGTCGCCGCCGATCCAGGTGCCGAAGGTGAGGGGGCGAGTGGTGTCGGGGAGGGTGACACCGACTCGTTCGAGTTCGGCGGTGAGGTCCTCCAGGACGTCACCGACGGCGTTCGCGTGGAGTTCGTCGAGGTAGTAGATGGCGTTGCGGGCTTCGTCGGTGGGTTCGGGGCGGACGACGCGCAGTTCGTCGGTCTGCCACACCAGGTCGATGCTCTCGGCGAGGCGGGTGTCGTGGCGTCGGCGGTCGGATTCGATGACGGGGGTCTCCAGAAGCGCGGCGATGCGCCGGAGCTTGTTGAGTACCGACCGGCGTGCGGCTTCGGTGGGGTGTGCTGTGAAGACGGGGCGGACGTTGAGGTTGCGGACGGTCTCGCGGACGTGTTCGGGGTCGGCGTCCTTGAGGCGGTCGGCGGTGCGGGCGAGGAGACCGCCTTCGGCGGCGCGCCGGGCGCGGAGTTCGCGGCCGCGGTGGACCTGTTCGGTCACGTTGGCGAGGTGGAAGTAGGTGGAGAAGGCGCGGACCAGCCTGGCCGCGGTCTCGAGTTCGGTGCCGCGCAGCAGTTCGGCGGCGGCCTCGCCGTCCTCGCGGGTGAGGCGGCGGACCTTTTCGACCAGGTCGAGCAGTTCGGGGCCCTCCTGCCGGACGAGGGTCTCTCCGAGGAGGTCGCCCAGTCGGCGGATGTCGGCCCGCAGCTCGGTGCTGGTGGTCGCCGTGGACACGGTCTGGTCGTCGGCACTGCTCACAGGTGCGGCTCCTTGCAGTGTTGAAGCTCGTCCGGGAGGGAACCCGGGTGTCCGACCTCGCGGCGGGGGCCGCTTAGGGGCCGGACATCCGGGAAGAAAACAGAGCGGACCGCGCTGTCCGACCGTCTCCAAGGATAAGTGGCGGGTGGGACGCGCAGACCGATGGGCTCTTGCCGCCGGGCAGGGCACTGCCATACTTACGATGCCGTAGGTTACGGAACCGTAGGGAACACGTCTGGTTCCCTCCTGCACGGCACCTGCCTCAACCCACGACCCCACAGGGGACGCGCATGTCCACTCGCTCCAACGTGATCGAAGAACCTTCGAAGGCGCCCGACGACTCCCCCATCCCTTCCGCCACCCTGGGTGGCGAGCAGAAGCGTTCGATCGAGCAGATCACGCTGCTCCTCTTCATCACCGTCCCGTTCCTGGCGCTTCTCGCGGCGGTGCCGCTGGCGTGGGGGTGGGGTGTGAGCTGGCTCGACCTCGGTCTGCTGGTCTTCATGTACTTCCTCGGGTGCCATGGCATCACGATCGGTTTCCACCGCTATTTCACGCACGGTTCGTTCAAGGCGAAGCGGCCGCTCAGGATCGCGTTGGCGGTCATGGGGTCGCTGGCGGTGGAGGGGCCGCTGGTGCGCTGGGTGGCGGATCACCGCAAGCATCACAAGTTCTCCGACGCCGAGGGTGACCCGCACTCTCCGTGGCGGTTCGGGGAGACGCTTCCGGCGCTGATGAAGGGCCTGTGGTGGGCACACATCGGATGGATGTTCGATGAGGAGCAGACTCCGCAGGACAAGTACGCACCGGATCTGATCAAGGATCCGGCGATCCGGGCGATCTCGCGCCAGTTCGTCTTCTGGACGGTGGCGTCGCTGGCGATCCCGCCTTTGGTGGGCGGGCTGGTGACGATGTCCTGGTGGGGTGCGTTCACGGCGTTCTTCTGGGGTTCGCTGGTTCGGGTGGCTCTGTTGCACCACGTCACCTGGTCGATCAACTCGATCTGTCACGCGGTCGGCAAGCGGCCCTTCAAGTCTCGGGACCGGTCGGGCAACGTGTGGTGGCTGGCGGTCCTGTCCTGCGGGGAGTCGTGGCACAACCTGCATCACGCGGACCCGACGTCGGCGCGGCACGGGGTGGAGCGGGGTCAGATCGATTCCTCCGCGCGGTTCATCCGTCTGTTCGAGGCGTTCGGATGGGCGTACGACGTGCGCTGGCCGTCACGCTCGCGTATCGATTCGCGTCGCAACACGGGTGAGGACGGCTCTCGGCGCCGGAAGGCGGCCGCTGAGGCGGCATGATTGACGCCGTGGCGACCGACTCCAGCAGTACCCCGAGTTCCAGTGGCGAGGCGAAGCCGAGGCGTGCGCGGCGTACCCGTATGACGGGGGCGGAGCGTCGTCAGCAACTGCTGGAGATCGGTCGCACCCTGTTTGCGGCGAAGGGTTTCGAGGGCACGTCGGTGGAGGAGATCGCGGCGAAGGCCGGGGTGTCCAAGCCGGTGGTGTACGAGCACTTCGGTGGCAAGGAGGGCCTGTACGCGGTCGTCGTCGACCGTGAGATGCGGCGGCTGCTGGACATGGTGACCAGTTCCCTCACGGCCGGCCATCCGCGCGAGCTGTGCGAGCAGGCGGCCTTCGCCCTTCTGGACTACATCGAGGAGTACACGGACGGGTTCCGCATCCTGGTCCGTGACTCCCCCATCCCGCAGTCGACGGGTTCCTTCGCGTCTCTCATCTCGGACATCGCGACCCAGGTGGAGGACATCCTGGGCCGCGAGTTCAAGAGCCGCGGCTTCGACCCGAAGCTTGCCCCGCTGTACGCGCAGGCGCTGGTCGGCATGGTCGCCCTGACCGGCCAGTGGTGGCTGGACGTGCGCCGCCCGAAGAAGGCGGAGGTGGCGGCCCACCTGGTGAACCTGGCGTGGCACGGCCTGGACGGGATGGAGGCCAGGCCTCACCTGATAGGGCGACGCAAGAGCTGAAGAAACATTTCTCTAGGTTAATCTTGTGGCATCGTTCCGGGTATGACTGAGATTTCGATCAGCGCAGCCCGTGCCCAGCTCGGTGACCTGGTGCGCCGGGCGGCCCACAGCCGCGAGACCATCGCCCTGACCGACCACGGGCACGTGGCGGCGCTGCTGGTGTCGCCGCAGGTGATAGAGGATCTCGAGGACGCGCTGGCGGTCGCGGACTATCAGCGGCGCAAGGCGGAGGGAACTTTGGAGCCGGGCATCCCGATGGCCGAGGTGCGCAGGCGACTGGGGCTCGAACGCCCGTGACCTACGAGATCGTCTTCGAACCTCACGCACTCATTGCCGCGGCCCGGTTCCTGAAGGAGGACCCCACGGGTCTGGCCGCGGTTCTGAACGACATCGACAAGCTGGCGCACAACCCGCGCCCCATCAATTCGGTCGCCTACGGCGTCGACATCCGCCGCCTGCGCGTCGGTGACTACCGGGTCATATACGTCATCGACAACGAGGTGATCCACATCCTGGTCACCCACCTCGGCAGGACGTCCTAGGGACCCGAGCGTCCGTCAGTGCTTGAAGGTGTCCTTCGCCTTCTCCTTGGCCTGGCGGGCGTCGCCCTTGGCCTGTTCGGCGCGGCCCTCCGCTTCCAGCGGGGCATTCCTCGTCACTCGGCCGGCGGCCTCCTTGGCCTTGCCCTTGAGCTGTTCCTTCTTCGCCTTGGACTTCTGTTCCTTCGCCATCGCGGGTCACTCCCAACCTTGCCCCTTTCGACTCCGGGTGACCGTGGGGCCGGCGGTTCAAACGGTGGGCTCGAGGAATTCCAGCCGGTTGCCGACGGGGTCGTAGGAGTAGAAGCGGCGGTGGCCCGGCAGGTCGTGGTCCCAGACGACGGACGCCCCGTGGGACTCCAGCCGGGCGGCGTAGGCGTCGATGCCGGTGACCCGGAGCCCGGGGTGGGCTTTGCGTGCGGGCCGGAAGTCGTCCTCGATCCCCAGGTGGAGCTGTACGGCTCCGGTCCGGAACCAGCAGCCGCCGCGCCCGGCGAGCGCGGCGGGCTTGGGGATCTCGGTCATTCCGAGGGCGTCGGCGTAGAACGCGCGGAGTCGGTCCTCGGAGCCGGGCGGGGCGGCGAGCTGGACGTGGTCGACGGCGGCGAGCATCTCACGCCGCCTTGGTGGCCACCGCGAACAGCCTGCGGAAGGGCAGGACCGTGCCGTAGCCGTGGGTCGGGTAGGCCTCGCGGAGCAGGTCGCGGTACTCGGTGACGAAGGCGTCCCGGGCCTCGGGGTCGCCGGCGAGGGCGTCGAGGGCGGGGCGCAGGCCGGTGCCCTTGACCCAGTCGAGGACGGGGTCGGGGCCCTGGAGGACGTGGTGGTACGTCGTCGTCCAGACGTCGGTGGCGCAGCCGAGGCGGGCGAGGCGGTCGAGGTAGACGCCGGGGGCGTGGACGGAGTCCTCGTGGCGCAGGACCGGGCCGAGGCGGTCCTTCCAGCGGGGGGTGTTGCCGAGTTCGCGCATGAGGGCATGCAGGGGCGCGTCGATGTTGTGCGGGACCTGGAAGGCGAGGGTTCCGCCGGGGGCGAGGCCGTCGAGCCAGGCGGGGAGGACGTCGAGGTGGCCGGGGACCCACTGCAGTGCGGCGTTCGACACGAGCAGGTCGAAGGTCTCCTCCGGCGTCCAGGTGGTGAGGTCGGCGTGGGCGAAGTCGAGGCGGGGGCCGGCGTACGCCGCGGCGTCCTGGAGCATCTGGGGTGAGTTGTCGTAGCCGGTGATGCGGGCGGTGGGCCAGCGGTCGGCGAGGACGGTGGTGACGTTTCCGGGGCCGCAGCCGAGGTCGGCGATGCGGGGCGGGTCACCGGGGAGGCCGGGGACGCGGGCGAGGAGGTCGGCGAAGGGGCGGGCGCGGTGGCCGGCGTGGCGGAGGTACTGGGCGGGGTCCCAGGAGGGGTTCGTCGTCATGTCCTCAACCTTCCCGCACAATTTATCTTGACGTCAAGAGACTTGATCGAAAGAAGATCACCACAGAGAAGCTCTACATCAAGAGACTTCACGTCGACACAACCACTACACTGATCGCCATGGAGGACGAGGTCGATCGGCTGGTCGCAGCGTGGCGCCGGGAGCGCCCGGACCTCGACGTGGAGCCGTTGGAAGTACTGAGCCGGGTGAGCAGGCTGGCCCGGCATCTGGACCGGGCGCGCCGGCTGGCGTTCTCCGAGCACCAGCTCGAGCCCTGGGAGTTCGACGTGCTGACGGCGCTGAGGCGCGCGGGCGGGCCGTACCAGCTCTCGCCGGGGCAGCTGCTGACGCAGACGCTCGTCACGTCGGGCACGATGACGAACCGGATCGACCGGCTCGCGAAGAAGGGCCTGGTGGAGCGGCTGCCGGACCCGAGCGACCGGCGCGGTGTGCTGGTCCGCCTCACGGACGACGGCAAGGACCGCGCCGACCAGGCGCTCGCCGGGCTGCTCGACCAGGAGCGGGCGATCCTGGCCGAGCTCTCGCACGCCCAGCGCGACGAACTGGCCGCCCTCCTACGCCAGCTGACCGCCCCGTTCGACAACATCCCCGGCTGACCGAGAGGCCTCCGGGGGGACTGCCGGGCGCGGGCCGGTCAGGCGCTGTTGGGTTCCTCCGGCCTGATCTGCCCGGCGGGGCCCAGGTCGACCGGCCCCACGCCCGCCCTGCGGGCGAGGGCGACCGCGGCGAGGGTGGAGTGGACGCCGAGCTTGCCGAGGACGTTCTGCATATGGGTGCGGACGGTGTGCGGGGAGAGGAACAGGCGCTCGGCGACGGCTTTGCGCCCCAGGCCCGCGACCATGCACCGCAGGACTTCCCGCTCCCTCGGGGTGAGGGACTCGACGAGGCGCTCGCTCTCGGTTCGGTGCTTGCGGGCGGCCGTCAGCTCGCGCAGGACGCCGGTGAGCAGGGCGGGCGGGAGGTGGGTCTCCTCGCGCAGCACCCCGCGGATGACGGTCAGCAGCCGGGACAGCGAGCAGTCCTTCGCCACCCAGCCGGAGGCACCCGCCTGCAGGGCGAGGGCCGCGCGGCGGGGGTCGTCCTTCTCGGCGAGGACGACGATCCGGACGTGCGGCTGTGCGGAGCGCACCCCGGCGACCAGGGAGATCCCGTCGACGAGGCCGTCCTCCCCCACTTCCTGCACGGGCACGGCGGGCCGTATGCCCGGCAGCACGGCGGCCTGGCCGCCTCCCAGGCCGGCGCCGAGATCGGCGTCGACGAGCAGCACGTCGTAGCGGCGCCCCTCGGCGGCCGCGCGCTCCAGGCTGCGCAGCGCGGCCGGGCCACTGCCGGCCGCGGAGACGTCGACGTCGGGCTCGGCGGCGAGCGCCGCGGCGAGCGACTCGGCGAAGATGCGGTGGTCGTCGACGACCAGGACTCGGATGCGAACCACGAAACCCCCTTCCCCAAGCTCCTTGCCGGAGCAGGGGATACCTCAAGGTCCGAAGACAAAAGAACGGCTGCCGGCGCGGGTACGACGCCCTGGGGATGCCAACTGCCGCACGGCCGCCGCCGTGCAGAGACTGCTACCCCCACCGCGGGCGTCGTACCCGGCTGTCTCGCCCCCTGATCGGCACCGGCCCCCACCGGTACTGTCCATCAGGGTAGGGCTGTGGGCGGACAGCGGAAGCCAAAACGCAGAACTGGTTGGCCAGCGCGTTTATGGTGTGCCGCATGTTTCGTCTTGAGACAGAAGTCGACAGGACTCGGCGCGATCTTCTCCGTTCCCGGCTCCTCGACGCCGACACGGCGGCCTCTCCGGTCCTGCGTGCGCTGCGCGGTACCCCGGCCGAGCGGGAAACCCCACTGCATGTCTGGGCCTCGGACGCGGCGGGCGAGCTGGCCGGCGGCCTGGTCGGGCACACCTGGACGACCTGGCTGCACGTCACCCACCTCTGGGTCGACGCACGCCATCGCGGCGTCGGCCTGGGCACCCGGCTGCTCGCCGAGGCGGAGGGGATCGCCGCGAGGGACCGCGGCTGCACCCGGGTCCGCGTGGAGACCTGGGACTTCCAGGCGCCGGGGTTCTACCGGCGGCTGGGATACGACGTGGTCTGCGTGATCGAGGACTACCCGCCGGGCGTCACGGAGTACACGCTGACGAAGGAGCTGGGGTGAGAGGGCGGACCCGCCTCACCCCCGTCGCGTCCCTGGGGAGAACGCTCAGCTCACCCGCCGGGCCCCCGCCGAAGGCACCGCCTCGAACACCCGGGGAGCCGTGTGGCCCGCCGCGGCGAAGGCCTCCTCGACGGCCTTGGTGAGGGTGTCGACGTCGGTGGCGTTCGCGAGGACGATCGCCGAGCCGCCGAAGCCTCCGCCGGTCATCCGGGCGCCGAGCGCGCCGGTGGCGACGGCGGTGTCGACGACCAGGTCCAGTTCGGGGCAGGAGACCCGGAAGTCGTCGCGGAGGGAGGCGTGGCCCTCGGTGAGGACCGGGCCGATGGCCCGCGTGTCGCCCGATTCGAGGAGCGACACCATTCGCTCCACGCGCTGGTCCTCCGTCACCACGTGCCGGACCAGGCGGCGGACCTCCTCCTCGTCGCCGAGGCGGGCCAGCGCCGCGTCCAGCCCGGCGTACGGGATGTCGCGCAGGGCGTCGACGCCGAGGAGGGCCGCGCCCTTCTCGCAGCCGGCCCGGCGCTTGCCGTACTCGCCGTTGCTGTGGGCGTGCTTGACCTGGGTGTCCACCACGAGCAGCCGCATTCCCTCGGCCGCGAGGTCGAGGGGGATCTGCTTCTGGGAGAGGTCGCGGGTGTCGAGGAACAGGGCGTGGCCCTCCTCGCAGCAGGCCGAGGCGGTCTGGTCCATGATGCCGGTGGGGGCGCCCACGTAGACGTTCTCCGCGCGCTGGCACAGACGGGCCAGTTGCCAGCGCTGCAGGCCGAGGCCGAAGAGGTCGTTGAGAGCGAGCGCGACCACGACCTCCAGCGCCGCCGACGAGGACAGGCCCGCGCCGGTCGGGACCGTCGAGGACAGATGGACGTCCGCGCCGGTGACGGCGTGGCCGGCCTCGCGCAGCGCCCAGACGACGCCGGCGGGGTACGACGTCCAGCTGTCGTCCGACTCCGGGGTGAGGGTGTCGAGGTCCAGCTCCACGACGCCGCCCTCGATGTCGGAGGAGTGGAGCCTGAGGCGGCCGTCCTCGCGGCGGGCGACCGCGGCGAGCGCGGTGTGCGGCAGCGCGAAGGGCATCACGAAGCCGTCGTTGTAGTCGGTGTGCTCACCGATGAGGTTGACGCGGCCGGGCGCCGCCCAGACCCCTTCCGGCTGGGTCCCGTAGAGCGCGACGAACGCGTCGCGGACCTGCTGCTGTGCCGCCACTACCGCTGCTCCTTTGCTGCGCCGCCTGCGATGTGCTGCGCGAACTCCCAGGCGTCCGCGACGATTTCCGCGAGGTCCGCGCGGGACGGGTTCCAGCCGAGCCGCTCGCGGGCGGCCTCGGCGGAGGCGACCAGGACGGCCGGGTCGCCTGCGCGGCGCGGGGCCGCCACCTCGGGGATGGGGTGGCCGGTGACCTCGCGGACGGTCTCGATGACCTCGCGGACGGAGAAGCCGTTGCCGTTGCCGAGGTTGCAGACGAGGTGTTCGCCGGGCCGGGCGGCGGCGACGGCGAGGAGGTGGGCCTCGGCGAGGTCGGCGACGTGGATGTAGTCGCGGACGCAGGTGCCGTCGGGTGTCGGGTAGTCGTCGCCGTAGACGGAGATGGCCTCGCGGCGGCCCTGGGCGACCTGGAGGACGAGCGGGATGAGGTGGGACTCGGGGTCGTGGCGCTCGCCCTGGGCGCCGTACGCGCCCGCGACGTTGAAGTAGCGCAGGGAGACCGCGCCGAGGCCGTGGGCGGCCGCCTCGCCGGTGATCATGTGGTCGACGGCGAGCTTGGAGGCGCCGTAGGGGTTGGTGGGCCTGGTCGGAGCGGTCTCGACGATCGGGACCTGCTCCGGCTCGCCGTAGGTGGCGGCGGTGGAGGAGAAGACGAGCTTGCGCACGCCGGCCTCGCGCATGGCGCCGAGGAGGGCCATCGTCCCGCCGACGTTGTTGTCCCAGTACTTCTCGGGCTTGACGACCGATTCGCCGACCTGGGAGAAGGCGGCGAAGTGGAGCACTCCGTCGTACGACGCGTCGAGCCACTTGGCGGCGTCGCGGATGTCGCCCTCGACGAAGGCGGCACCGGCCGGGACGCCCTCGCGGAAGCCGGTGGTCAGGTTGTCGAGGACGACGACCTCGTGGCCCGCCTCCAGCAGGTGCTGGGCGACCACGCCGCCGACGTAGCCGGCGCCTCCGGTGACCAGGTACTTCCCGCTCATGAACTCGCTACCTCTCGCAGTCGCTCGGCCGCGCGCTCCGGCGGCACGTCGTTGATGAAGACGTTCATGCCGGATTCGGAGCCCGCGAGGAACTTCAGCTTGCCGGACGTCCGGCGGATGGTGAAAAGCTCGAGGTGGAGTGCGAAGTCGTCGCGGTTGACGCCGTCGAACTCCTCCAGCATGCCGAACGGCGCCTGGTGCCAGGCGGCGATGTAGGGCGTGGGCGGTTCACCTTCACCGAAGATACGGTCGAAGCGCCTCAAGAGTTCCAGGTAGACCTTGGGGAACTCTGTGCGCGCCTCCTCGTCGAGCCCGAGCAGGTCCGGGACTCGCCGCTTCGGGTACAGGTGCACCTCGTACGGCCAGTGCGCCGCGTAGGGCACGAAGGCGACCCAGTGTTCACCCTCCAGGACGACCCGCTCGTCGGCGAGTTCACGCTCCAGGACGGCGTCGAAGAGGTTCTCCCCGCCGGTCGCCTCCTTGTGAGTTGCGAGAGAACGCAGCATGAGCGCGGTGCGCGGGGTGGTGAAGGGGTAGGCGTAGATCTGCCCGTGCGGGTGACCCAGGGTCACACCGATCTCGGCACCCCTGTTCTCGAAGCAGAACACCTGTTCAACGGAGGGCAGATGCGACAGTTCGGACGTCCGGTCCGTCCACGCGTCGAGGACGAGCCGCGCCTGCTCCTCGGTGAGGGAGGCGAAGGACGCGTTGTGGTCGGAGGTGAAGCACACCACCTCGCAGCGCCCCGAGTCACCGGCGAGGGAGGGGAAACGGTTCTCGAAGACGACGACGTCG
Source organism: Streptomyces sp. NPDC002588 (assembly GCF_040295925.1). NCBI lineage: Bacteria > Bacillati > Actinomycetota > Actinomycetes > Kitasatosporales > Streptomycetaceae > Streptomyces > Streptomyces sp. NPDC002588. Next base: position 117,090 of record NZ_JBEOWF010000006.1, on the reverse strand, counting down.
TACGACGAGTCCGGGATCTCGCTCAGCCGCTCGCCCTGGGAGGGGCAGAGCGGGCATTCGTCGGCCGGCGGGTGGTAGGTGCGCCCCTGCCGGTGGGAGGCGATGGCGACGGAGTCGCCGAGCAGCGGGTCCCGGCGTACCTCCGAAGTGGTGACCGTGGGCTCCAGCGGACGCCGGTCCACCGCGTCGCGCACCGAGTCGTCCGTCAGGTCGTAGTAGATGAGCTCACGACCGTCGGCCAGCCGGGTCGAGGTTTTTTTCACCGCGACTCTCCGTCCCTATCCCTAAACCGAGCGATATCAACCCTGCATCAAACAGAACCGAACACATAGAAACATAAACCACCGCACGCCTCTCAGACAAGGTGAGCTCCGGATGCAGACCCCCACAGACCCTCTGTACCTGGCGGCCGAACTGCGGCTCCCCACGAACGCGCTCGACTACACGATCCTCGGCATCTACTTCGTCGTCGTCCTCGGCATCGGCTTCGCCGCCCGCAGATCGGTGAAGACCAGTCTCGACTTCTTCCTCTCCGGGCGCTCCCTGCCCGCCTGGATCACCGGTCTCGCCTTCATCTCGGCCAACCTGGCCGCCACCGAGATCCTGGGGATGGCCGCGAACAGCGCACAGTACGGCGCGTACACCGTCCACTGGTACTGGATCGGCGCCATCCCGGCGATGGTGTTCCTGGGTCTGGTGATGATGCCGTTCTACTACGGCAGCAAGGTCAGGTCCGTGCCGGAGTTCCTTCTCCTCCGCTTCGACAAGGGCGCCCACCTGCTGAGCTCGGCCCTCTTCGCCTTCGCGGCGATCCTGATCGCGGGCGTGAACCTTTACGCGCTGGCGATCGTCGTGGAGGCGCTGCTGGGCTGGCCGCAGTGGGTGGCCATCGTGGTCGCCGGGTTCTTCGTCCTCGCCTACATCACGCTCGGCGGCCTCTCCTCGGCGATCTACAACGAGGTGCTGCAGTTCTTCGTGATCCTGGCGGCCCTGATCCCGCTGTCCGTCCTCGGCCTGAAGAAGGTCGGCGGCTGGGACGGCCTCACGGACAAGCTGACCGCGACCCACGGCGAGAACTTCACCACGGCCTGGGGCGGCACGGGCATCGGCAGCGACAACCCGCTGGGCGCGAACTGGCTGACGATCGTGCTCGGTCTCGGCTTCGTGCTGTCCTTCGGCTACTGGACGACGAACTTCGCCGAGGTGCAGCGCGCCCTGTCCGCGAGAAACCTGTCGGCGGCCCAGCGGACCCCGCTGATCGCCGCCTACCCGAAGGTCTTCATCGTGTTCCTGGTGATGATCCCGGGTCTGGTGGCGGCGGCCCTGATCCCCGGCTTCGGCACCGACGAGTCCGGCTACCAGTACAACGACGCCATCCCGTACCTCATGCAGGACCTGCTGCCGAACGGTGTCCTCGGCATCGCGGTGACGGGCCTGCTGGCGGCGTTCATGGCCGGCATGGCGGCCAACGTGTCGTCGTTCAACACGGTGTTCACCAACGACATCTGGGCGAAGTACGTGGTGCGGGGCCGGGAGGACGCCTACTACGTCCGCTTCGGCCGGCTGATCACGGCGATCGGTGTGGCGGCCTCGGTCGGCACGGCGTTCCTCGCGTCCTCGTTCTCGAACATCATGAGCTACCTGCAGACGCTGTTCAGCTTCTTCAACGTGCCGATGTTCGTCGTCTTCATCGTCGGCATGTTCTGGAAGCGGGCGTCGAAGAAGTCGGGCTTCTGGGGCCTGCTGGCCGGCACCACCGCCGCGATGGTCAACTACTTCGTCCTCTACAAGCAGGACGTCATCGGCATCCCCACCGACCAGGGCGCCAACTTCGTGTCGGCGATCGCCGGGTTCGTGGCGGGCGCGGTGGTGATGGTCGCGGTGTCCCTGTTCACCGCCCCGAAGCCGGCGGAGGAGCTCCAGGGCCTGGTCTACGGCACCAAGTCCCCCGGCATGTCCGAGCCGCCGGCGAAGGGCGACGACGCCTGGTACCGCAGTCCGGCGCTGCTGGGCTGGGGCGCCGTGGTCCTGGCCGCCGTCTGCTACATCCCGTTCTCGTTCTGAGCCCGGCCGCGACTGCCGAGGGAGACTGGAGAGACCATGTCCGAGCAATCTGACGGATTCGAACCCGAGGAGCGGGCCGAGGCGGCGGAGCGGCTGCGGCGCGCGGGGTACTCCGAGGCCGACGTCCAGCGGGAAGTGACCGAGCTGGAGGAGAAGTCCCAGACCGCGGCCCGCATCTTCGACCTGCGCCGCATCATCGGCGGCCTGTTCGTGCTGTACGGCGTCATCGTGACGATCACCGGGCTGACCGACAGCGACGCGGAGATCGACAAGGCCCAGGGGATCAACATCAACCTGTGGACGGGCCTGGGGATGCTGGCCCTCGGGATCTTCTTCCTGGTGTGGCTGTGGCTGAGGCCTGCGGCGGCGCCTGCGCCTCCGTTGCCGGTGCCGGAGGAGGAGGGTTCCGAGTAGTCGGGGTGGATGCACGGGGCCGGGTGTGGCGGGCCCGGCCCCGTGCGGTTCAGTGACTAGCCGCCGATAAGGTCGAGCAGGCCGTCCGTCTCCTGGTCGGCGTGGGAGACGTTGAAGGCGGCGCTGTCGTCACCGTTGTTGCAGGCCCCCTGGTTCGAACCCTCCGACACGTTGCCGAGGATCGGGAGGTTCAGGTTCGGGAGGTTGATGAGGCCGTTGTTGACCGAGGGCTTGGTGACGCCGGTCTGGTGGCACTCCCTGCCGCCCGAGCCCGTGCTCGGGTCCGAGTAGTCGGCGGAGGCGACTCCCGCCCCGACGAGACCGAGGGTGCCGGCCATGGCGGCCACCAGAGCGGCCCTCTGAAGCTTGCGCATGCGTTTTCCTTTTCTGCTGTGAGTGATGTGTCTCGTTACAGAACGAAACGTTGCAATCACGCACCGTATGTTACGATTGACCGTTTTGCACCCTCAACACGCGCACAGCTTCACGCACCTCACACACCGGGCGTCACAGCAGTCCCGCCGCGGCCAGCAGCTTGCCGACCCGTTCGGTCTCCTCCGCCGACAGGGGGATCTGCGGTTCCGCCGTGACCGGGCAGTCGATGACGCCCCGCAGATGCAGCGCCGCCTTGAACGCGCCGAGCGCCGCCGAGCCGCCGCCCATCCGCCCGGGATCGCCGGCGCCGACGATGCCGAAGAGCGCGCACAGCCGCTCCTGTTCGGTCCGGGCGGCGTCCCGGTCGCCCGCCCGGAAGAGGCGCACGAGGCGGACGTACCCGTCCGGGTCGACGTTGCCGAGCCCCGGCACCACCCCGTCCGCGCCCAGCGCCAGGGCGGCGTCGACGAGCAGCTCGGAGCCGGTGAGGACACTGAACCCGGGCAGCCCCCGCGCGCCGGCGGTGACCTCGCGGAAGCCGGCCAGGTCACCGCTGGAGTCCTTGAGCCCGGCCAGCGCCCCCTCGGCGGCGAGCTCCAGCACGAGTTCGGCGGGGAGCTTGGAGTGCACGGCCACCGGGATGTCGTAGGCGATCACCGGGACGGGGCTGCGGTCGGCGATCAGCCGGAAGTGCCGGGCGATCTCCGCGCGGTGGGTGCGGGCGTAGAACGGCGCGGTGACGACGACCCCGTCCGCGCCCGCCGCCGTGGCCGCGGCGACCTGGTCCAGCACCCGGGGCGTGCTCATGTCGATCGCCCCGGCGAGGACGGGCAGCCGGCCGCCCACGTGCGCCACCACCGTCTCGGTGACCAGCCGCCGCTGCCGGTCGGTGAGGTAGGCGACCTCCGAGGTGGAGCCCAGCACGAACAGCCCGTCCACCCCGGCGGCCACGAGATGGTCGACCAGCGCGCGCAGTGAGGGGACGTCCACCTCGCGGTCCGGGGTGAGGGGGGTGCAGACGGGTGGGACGACTCCGGTCAGTGGGGTGGCGAGGGTCATCGGGGCTCCCTGTGCAGAATCTCGCGTACGACGTCGTCGGTCGACTTGTCCTCCTGCACAGGATGGTGACAGCGGTAGCGGTGGGACGGCTGTGACGCGGCCGAGACGTCGGGCATCAGTTCGGCGCACACCTCGTCCGCCTTCCAGCAGCGGGTGCGGAAGGGACACCCGCTCGGCGGCCGGGCCGCCGAGGGCACCGGCCCGGTCAGCGGGATCGGGGCGACGGGGCGCAGCAGGCTGGGCGTGGCCGAGAAGAGGGCGCGGGTGTACGGGTGCCGGGCGCGGTCGGACACCCGGTCGGCGGGAGCCTCCTCGACGATCCGGCCCAGGTACATGGTGATCACCCGGTCGCTCATCCGCCGTACGGTCTGGATGTCGTGGGAGACGAACACCAGGGCGAGGCCGAGGCGCTCCCTGAGGTCCAGCAGCAGGTTGAGGATCTGGGCGCGGACCGAGACGTCCAGGGCGCTCGTCGGCTCGTCGGCGACGACCAGCGCGGGGTCGAGGGCGAGCGCGCGGGCGATCGCGACGCGCTGACGCTGACCGCCGGACAGCTGCCCGGGCAGGGCGTCGGCGGCGCTGCCGGGCAGCCCGACCAGCCCCATCAGCTCGCGGACCCGGTCCTCCCGCTCGGCCTTCGACCCCCGCCGGTGGACGTCCAGCGGATCGCGCAGGATCCGCCGCACCGGCACCCGGCGGTTCAGGGCGGTCGACGGGTCCTGGAAGATCATGCCGGTGGCCGCGCCGACCGTCGACCGGCGTTCCTCCGGGGGCATCGCCCACAGGTCGCGGCCGTGGAAGGAGACGGTGCCGGAGGTCGGCGGCTGGATGCCCACCAGCAGCCTGGCCAGCGTCGACTTCCCGCACCCCGACTCACCGACCACGCCGACGGTCTCGCCGGGCGCGACGGTGAGGTCGGCGCCGGTGAGGGCGTACACCCGGCTGCCCCGGGCCCTGTGGACGACATGGGCGTCGCGTACCTCGGCCAAGGAGGTCACCTGGGAGGTCATGTCACCGTCTCGCTCTCGCTCTCCTCGGGCTCCTCGGGCTCCTCGGGCTCCTCGGGTGCCGGTCCCACTGCCGGGTGGTGGCAGGCGACCGCGTGGGCGGCCGGCCCGGTGAGGGCCGGCGCGGTCGTGTGGCACACGGCGGTGGCGGCCGGGCAGCGGTCCGCGAACCGGCACCCGGCGGGGAAGTCCGCCGGTGCCGGCACCACCCCGCCGATCTGCGTCATCCGTTTCCGCGCCGACTCCAGCGAGAGCACGCTGCCGAGCAGACCGCGGGTGTAGTGGTGGGCGGGCGCCGCCACCAGGTCGGCGGTCGCCCCGGTCTCCACGATCTGCCCGCCGTACATCACCGCCACCCGGTCGGTGACGTCGGCGACGAGGGCCAGGTCGTGCGAGACGAGGATCAGCGCGAAGCCGAGTTCCTCGCGCAGCCGCAGCAGCAGTTCCATGACCTGGGCCTGCACGGTGACGTCCAGCGCGGTCGTCGGCTCGTCTGCGACGATCAGCCGGGGGTCGCGGGACAGCGCCATCGCGATCAGCACGCGCTGACGCTGACCGCCGGACAGTTCGTGCGGGTAGCTGCGCAGGGTGCGCTCCGGGTCGAGGCCGACCATGGACAGCAGCTCCCGCGGGCCGCGCCGGCCCCCGCGCCGCACGAGCTGCCCGAGCTGGGCGCGGACGGTCATCGCCGGGTTCAGGGCGGACAGCGCGTCCTGATGGACCATCGCCATCTCGTGGCCGAGGAGCCTGCGCCGCACCCGGGCCGGCTCGGCGAGCAGATCCCGCTGCCGGAACCGTACCTGGCCCGCGACCCGGGCGCCCTTCGGCTGGAGCCCCATGACGGTCAGCGCGGTCAGCGACTTCCCGCAGCCCGACTCGCCCACCAGCCCCAGCACTTCACCGGGGTACACCTCGAAGCCGACGCCGTGGACGATGTCGACGCCCCGGTGCCGGCCGGGGAAGCCGACGGCGAGGTTCTCGACGACGAGGACCGGCGGTGCGTGGGGGTCGAGGGGCGGGCGGGCGCGGGCACGCAGGCGCTGGGCGACCTGGGCGAGGGCGGGGAGGGGAAGCGCTCCAGGGACACCCGCTGGCACGGTCTGCGGTGGTTTGTCATGTCTATCGGTCGTCTCGCGCGCGGCGGGGGCCGCCCACGCGTCGGACACGCCCTCCGACAGGACGTTGAGCGACAGCACGGTGACCAGCATCAGCAGCCCCGGGAACACGGTCGCCCACCAGCCTCCCGTCAGCACCAGGTTCCTGCCGTCGGCGATGACGCTGCCCCAGGAGGGTTCCGGGGGCCGTACGCCCGCGCCGATGAAGGACAGGGACGCCTCGAAGACGATCGCCTCGGCGACCTGGACGGTGCAGAAGACGAGGACGGCCGCCGCGCAGTTGACGGCGACGTGCCGCAGCACGATGTGCGGGGTGCGGGCGCCGATCACCCGTTCCGCCGTCACATAGTCCTCGCCGTACTGGTCGAGGACGTTGGCCCGTACGACGCGCGCCACGGACGGCGTGAACAGAAAGGCGATGGCGCAGACGAGAACGGTGATCCCCCCGCCGAACACGGCGACGAGCACGGCGGCGAGCGCGATGCCCGGGAAGGCCATCACCACGTCGAGCCCACGCATCAGCGTCTCGTCGACGCCCTTGCGGGACGTGGCCGCGAGCACCCCGAGGAGCGCGCCGGCGAGGAGGGCGAGCGCGGTGGCGCCCAGCCCGATCGCGAGGGACCAGCGGGCGCCGTACATGAGCCTGCTGAGAATGTCCCGGCCGAGGCTGTCCTGCCCCATCCAGTGGGCGGCGGAAGGGTGCCCGGTGCCGTCCACCGGGTCCTGCTGGTCGAGCGGGTCGTACGGGGCGAGGAGGGGGGCGAGTACGGCGGTCAGGACGACGACCGCGAGGAAGCACAGGGCCGCCTTCGAGGCCGGGGGCAGCCGGCGGCGAAGGCGGACGCCGCCGGGCCGGGAGAGCCGCTCGGCGAGGCTCGCGCGGGTGAACATCAGGCCGCTCTCAGTCGGGGGTTGACGAGCAGATGGAGGAGGTCGATGACGAGGTTGACGACGACGAACCCGACTGCGGTGGTGAGGACGACCCCCTGGACGACGGCCGGGTCGCCGTTCTGCACGGCGTCGATCATCAGCTTGCCCATACCGGGCAGGGCGAAGATCGTCTCGATGACGACGGCGCCGCCGAGGAGGTAGCCGACGCGCAGGCCGAGCACGGTGAGCGGGTTCATCAGCGCGTTGCGCAGCACGTTGCGGCCGACCACCACCCGGGGCGGCAGCCCGTTCCCCGTCGCGGTCCGCACATAGTCCCGGTCCAGCTCCTCCACCACCGAGGTCCGCACGATCCGCGTCAGCTGCGCGGCGACGGGCAGGGACAGGGCGAGGGCCGGCAGGGCCATCGTCCGCAGCCAGCCGGTGAAGGAGTCGGCGGGGTTGACGTATCCCCCGGGCGGGAACCAGCCCCTCCCCACGGCCAGGTACTGGATCATCAGCAGCGCCAGCCAGAACCCGGGCGCGGCCACCCCGACGAGGGAGACGCCGCGGACGGCCTGGTCGGGCCACCGGTCCCGGTACACCGCCGCGGTGACCCCGCCCGCCAGCGCCAGCACGACGGCGATGCCGAGACCGAGGAACGTCAGCTGGAGGGTGAGCGGCAGCGCGGTGGCGACCTGGTCGGCGACGCGGGCCCGGGTGAGGGCGCTGGTGCCGAGATCGCCGTGGAGCAGACCGCCGACGAAATGGATATAGCGGACGGGGAGCGGGTCGAGAAGCCCGTTGCGCTCCCGGAACGCGTGCAGCTGCTCCGGTGTCGGATTGGCGCCCTGGAAGAAGGCGGACGCCGGATCGACGTCGGAGAACCGCATCACGAGGAACACGAAGAGCGCGATGCCGAGCAGCAGGGGCGCCAGCAGGGCGATGCGGCGCAGCAGGATCCGTACGACAGGGGGCATGGTCCTCGTCCTCGTCAGGTCCACTTGGCTTGCAGGAGGTTGAGGCCGGGATAGGGCTGGGCCCTGGCCCCGGTGAGCTTGCGCGGGTCCCAGGCGGTCATCAGCTCGTTGTGGACGACGGGGTAGAGGACGGCCTGTTCGGCGACGACGTCCAGGTAGTCCTGGACGAGGGCCGTCTTCCGCGCGGGGTCGGGCTCGCGGGTGGCCCGGTCCATGGCGGCGAAGAGCCGTCGGGCGGCGGGATGGCCGCCCCACCGGGCATACCCGGTCCACAGGTTCTGCGCCCCGTAGTTGTAACGCACGATCAGATCGGCATCGAGTCCGAACTGATTCGGATTGGAAGCGGCGACGACGACCTGGTAGTCCCGCTTCTGGTCCAGCTTGGTGAAGACGGCGGTGGTCTCCTGCGGAGCGAGCGTGGTGCGGACCCCGATCGCGTCCCAGGACGCCTTGATGGTGGGCAGGCAGTCGACGATCCAGCTGAGGTTGACGGCGAGGATCTCGACGTCCAGCCCCCGCACACCGGCGGCTTCGAGCAGCGCCCTGGCCCGGCCGGGGTCGTGGTCGTAGACGGTCCTGGCGGGCCGGTAGGCGGGGTTCGCCCGGTCGAGGAACGAACTGGCGGGCACGCCATGCCCTTTGAGCGCGACCTTGACCATCCGCTCCGTGTCGATGGCGTAGTGCAGCGCCTGCCGGACCCGTACGTCGTCGAAGGGCGGACGGCGGGTGTTGAACATCAGGAACAGGTTGTTCATCCCGGCGGCGCCAGCGACGGCGAGGCCACCGCGTTCGAGCCAGGGGATGTTGGCGTAGGGGATGTTGTCGGCGATCTGGGCGCCCGCGCCGGCTCCGGAGATACGGGCGACGCGGGAGGCCGCGTCGACGATGGTCAGCCAGTTCATGCGAGGGAAGGCGGGCGGCCGGGGGCCGTTGTAGGCGGCGAAGGCCTCGAAGGCGGTGTTCGACTTCGGGTGGTGCGCGGTCTGCCGGTAGGGCCCCGAGCCGACGGCGAGCCCCTTGATCGCCTCGTCCCAGGCACCGGGCCGGGAGAAGACGTGCCGTGGCATGACCTTGGCGAGGGTGAGACGGGAGAGCCCTTCGGGAAAGGGGAACCGGAGGACGAGTTCGACGGTCCGGTCGTCGACCGCGCGGACGTCGTGGAGCCAGGTGACGAAGAAGTTCCCGGCGAGGGTGGGGGTCGCCGGGTCGAGGATCCGTTCGTACACGAACACGACGTCGTCGGCGGTGACGGCCGTCCCGTCGTGGAAGGTGGCGCCGGGGCGGAGGGAGAACCGCCAGACGGTGGCCCGCGGGTCGTCCGGGAGCCGGGTGGCGAGGGCGGGGTAGGGGGCGCGCGAGAGGGGGTCGGTGTCGACGAGCCCCTCGTAGATGTGGTTGTTGGCGGCCATGGCGAACGCGGACGCCGTCTGGGTGGGGTCCCAGCTGCCGTCGTTGCCGTATCCGATGACGGCCGTCAGGGTCCGGCCGGGACCGGTGCCGCCGGTGTCGTTGGTGGACTCGGGTCCACAGGCGGCGAGGGCCCCCGCCCCCAGAGAGGCCAGAAACGCCCGCCGCCCCGGCACGCCCCGCGCCATGATTCGCCCCCTTTATCCCCTTTGCACCACCTTGATCAGCGTGACCTTAGGAGGGGTGACGGGGGTGGTCAAGGAAGGCCACCCGAATGGCGCGGCGGCGGGCCGGCCCGGCCGTGTCGGCGCTGTCCGTGCGGCCGCTCCTGCGGGCCGGGGGGTCACGAGCGGGCCCGGCCGCCGAGGGAGCCGATGAAGCGGTCCAGCCGTGAGACGACCTGCCGCAGCACATCGACCGATCCGGCGGCGTCGTCCGCGAGTTCCAGGGCGTGATCCGCCGAGGGAACTTCCAGGACGTCATGCCGTAGGGACTCGGCGATCCGTGGATCCCACAGCTTGTCGGCGCTGCCGCCGATGACGAGGGTGGGCGCCTGGGCCCGCCGGAGAGCACGGGCCACGTGGTCGTTGGTCAGGATCGGAGTGAGCCAGGCCGCCGCGATGTTCCGGTCGGCCGCGACGCCGCAGGCGAGTGAACCCAGGGACTTGCCGACGAGAAGACCGCAGGCCCCTTCCTCGGCGTCGACGGCCCGGGTGACCTGCCGCTCCACCCACGCGACCCGGTCGTCCACGGGCAACTGCGAGAAGCCGTCCGGCACCTGCCACCACAGTTCCTGGACCGTCCAGCCGTGCTGGAGGAGCACGGCACGGGCGAAGTGCAGCAGCGGCCTGGCGGGCGAGTAGCCGATGCCGGGAACGACGACCGCGACCCGGTCCGGGGCCCCGTCGAAACGGGTGGGAACGACGAACTGGGAGGGACGGGGCATGACCGCAGGCTACCGGCCGACGGAGCATGCCCGGGGACACCTCCCGGTCACCGGCCCGGGGCCGCTCACGGCTCCTGTCGGGGTAGTGGGCCCGCGCGGTCCAGGAGGCCCGTTCGGGCCGCGAGGGCCGCTGCCTCCAGGCGGGAGCCGACGCCCAGTTTCATCAGGACGCGTTGGACGTGGGTGCGGGCCGTGGAGGGGGCGATGCCCATGCCGGAGGCGATCACGCGGGTGTCCTCGCCGTCGGCGACCCGGACCAGGACCTCCACCTCTCGCGGGGTGAGCATCTGGAGCAGGCGCTGGCCCTCGTCGTCCGGCTGGGCCGCCGGGTTGAGGAGTTCGCTGAAGGCGCCCTGCAGGAGTTGGGGGGCGACGGCCGCCTCGCCCGCCCTGGCCTTCATGATCGCCCGCTCGACGCCCTCTATGCGCTCGTCGTGGCGGACGTAGCCGGAGGCGCCCGCGGCGAAGGCCGCCGCGATGCCCCGGGGGTTCGGCACCGGGCCCAGGATCAGGACCGCCACCTGCGGACGTTCCCGCTTGATGCGCACCACCGGGTCGAAGATGCCCGGCTCGGCCGGGGTCGCCGTACCCAGCAGGCACACCTCCGGCGCCCGGGTGATCACCAGTTCCGCCGCGCCCGCGGCGGGCGCCGCCGCGGCGAGCACCCGGTGCCCCCGCAGCTTCAGTGCCGAGGCCAGCGCCTCGGCGAGCAGCCGGTGGTCGTCGACCACCATCAACCGCACTCCCATCGAGCAACCCCCCAGTCCCCCCATGGATGCCCCACACGGACAAAAGCAAAAGGTGCCCCCCGGCACCCCGTCCTTCATATGCCCCCGGAAGCTACACGCTTGTTCGACGTTGCGCTCCCCCTACCGGCGAGAAGTGCCCCGGATCGAGGAAATTCCTCACATACGAGGGTGATGCGCGGTAAGTGAAAGGCCCCGCCTCTGAGCAGGGGCGGGGCCGTGGGACGGAAGAAGACGATCAGCCCGACGTGCCGAAGGCGATCGCCAGGTAGTCCTTCTCGCCCGCCGTCGGCTCGTCCGCGAACGTCTCCGACATGTACAGCCGGCCCTGGGAGTACAGGATCTCCGAGTACTCGGGGGACATGTCGCCCTCCATGTCCCGTGTGTCCTCCGAGCCCGGGTTCTCCAGCAGTCTCGTCTCCTTGAACGACGTGCCGTCGATGCTGACGACCTGGCCGCCCTTGTCGTACGGCGGCTCCTTGTACGCGATCACGTTGCCGCCGTCCATCCGCAACGGGTACAGCGTGTAGTCCGTGCCGGAGTCGGCGCGCTGGCCGGTCTGCCTGCCGGTGGCCAGGTCGAAGGCGACGATCTCGTTCGCCTGCCCGCTGTCGCCGCTGTCACCGCTGTCGTGTTCCTCGGTCGCGATGTAGAGGCGGTCGTTGCCGACGGTCAGGCCGGTGCAGGCCTCGGGCCGGTCGATGCTGTCGCACTTGGCCGCGTACTGCGCGCCCGGCGCCGAGATACGGGTGCGCAGCCGGCCGGTCTTGTTGTCGATGGAGAAGAAGTCCGAGATGCCGCTGCCGTCACCGGCGCTGTCGCCGACATCGGCGGCCACGACCAGCGGGTCCGTCGACACGACACCGGCGTACTCGATGTCGGTGGCGAGCTTGTACTCCGACAGCACCTTCCCGGAGGCCGGGTCGATGGTCTGGATGTGCAGCTGCGGGGCGTCGTAGGAGCCGCACTTGCGCACCGCGACCAGCTTGGGGCCGCCGCCGTACCCGGCGTCGTAGCAGGTGTCGGAGGTCTTGGGTGCCCACAGTTGCCTGCCGGTGGTGATGTCGAAGGCGGCGCCGCCGTCGGTGCTGCCCACGGCGACCGTGTTCGCGCTGACGGTGACGTTGTCGAAGTTGATCAGTTCGTCACCGGAGGTGACCGTCTTCGTCCAGAGTTGCCGGCCCGCGTTGAGGTCGATCGCCGCGATCTGGGAGCAGCCGGCCGTGGAGTCCTTCGGGGGCGTCCTCGGCTGGAAGAGGATCGCGGTGCGGCCGTCCTCGTTGGTCTGGCGGCTCGCCCCGCACACCGGGCCGGCCAGCTTGATCGTCCACAGCTCGGTGCCCTTGTCGCGGTCGTAGCCGACGACCTCGGCGACGCCGCTCTTCACATACGCCTTGTCGGTCAGCCAGGAGCCCGGCACGTCGACGCTGTCGTCCTTCTGGACGGTGGGCGCCGGCAGCTGGAAGAGGGCTCGCGCGGAGGGATCCGCGGGCACCTTCTCGCTGCCCTTGGCGGCGGTGCCGCCCTTGTCGCCGCTCCCGCCGGTCCCGCCGGACGCCGTGGGGCCGTCGTTCTTTCCGTCGCCGCCGGAGGACTTCGAGTACCAGATCCCGCCCCCGATGATCAGCGCGATCGCCGCGACCGCCGCCACGATGATCACCAGCGAGGCGTTCACCTTCCGCCCGCCGGCGGGGGCGGGCGGGTTCGGCCGCAGAGGGACGGTCACAGGCTGTCCCGGCTGTCCCGGCTGGCCCGGGTAGCCGTAACCGGGCGGGGCGGCGGCCGGGTAGCCGTAGCCCTGGGGCGGCTGGGGCGGCTGGGGATAGCCGTAGGAAGGCTGGGGCGGTGGCGGGTAGGCGTGGCCCGGTCCCGGTGTGCCGGGCGGGGCGGGGGGCTGCTGGGGGGCGCCGAAGCCGCCCTGGGGAGGAGGCACGGGCGCGCCGAAGCCCTCCTGCGGTGCTCCGGGGCTTTCGTCCTGCGGTGGCTGGGTCATGGTGTGGTTTCCTCGGCGGGATGCTGCTCGGCGGGACGCTCGGGGACGACGGGACGGCTCACTTGCCGTAGGCGAGCATCAGCTTCTCCTTGCCCTCGTCCTCGCCGTTCAGATGGGTGGAGGAGAGGTAGAGGCGGCCGTCGGCCCAGGCGCGGTCGCCGTCGTGGAAGCCGTCCTCGATGTCGATCGTGCTCGCGGGCATCTGCAGCAGCGTCGAGGGGGTGTGGGCGGATCCGGTCGTGGGGATGGAGACCACCCGGCCGCCCTCCTCCGAGGAGGGCTCGACGTACGCCACGAGCTTGCCGTCCTCGATGCGCAGCGGCTTCATCGACTCGTCGGTCGGGGACTTCACCCGCCACTTCTCCTTGCCGGTGGCGAGGTCGATGGCGACGACCTCGTTGGCGCCGGTGGTGGCGTCGGTGGGGAGGTAGAGGGTGTCGGCGTCCACCGCCGTGCCGAGGCAGCCCGTGAGGTCGCCGCCCAGGAGGGACCAGCCGCAGTCGGGGGCGAAGTCCTCGTCCAAGCCGACCTGCGAGCGGAAGGTGCCGTCGGCCTTGAAGGTGGAGATGTTCCAGCTGTTCTTGTCGTCGTTGGTGCTGTAGACGACCAGCGGGTCCAGGGAGTACGTCCGCTCGACCGTCCACCCCTTGTCGAACTGCCGGGTCCACTTGACCTTGCCGGTCACCGGGTCCAGTTCCTGGAGCTCGTCGTGCTCGTTCGCCTTCAGCGCGGCGCAGGACGACACCATGACGAGCCTGCTGCCGCCCGCGAACGCGCTCGGGAAGCACGAGTCGCCGTACCTCTGCTTGTCGTACAGCTTCTTTCCGGTGCGGACGTCGTAGGCCGTCCCGGACTGCGAACGGCCCACCATCAGCGTGTCGCCGGCGACCGTCAGGCCGAGGCTGCTGCCGACGCTGTCGAACAGCTGGCCGTCGGCGACCTCGGCGGTCCAGCCCTTGACGCCGGTGGCGAGGTCGATCTGCTGGAGCCGGTTGCACTTGGCGCGGTCGCTCACGCCGTTCATGTACGCGACGACGATCTTGTCGTCGGCCGTCTTCTGCGGGGTGACCGCGCAGATCTTCTGGGGGAAGGTGACGGTGTCCCAGGTCGGTTTCCCGTCACCCACGTTGTAGGCGACGAGCTCCTTGTACGCCGCCTTGACGGCCGTCCTGGAGGTGATCCACATGCCGGGCGCGTCGGCGCCGTCGGCGGGTGCGTCCGGCGCCTCCTTGTACCAGAGGACCTTCGCCTCGCCCGCCTTGCGGCCCGCGTTGAAGTCCTCCGTGTCCGATCCGCCGTCCCCGCTGCCGTCGCCGGGGTTCACGGGGCTGTCGCTCGCGTTCGGCTTGTCGTCGCTCGAACCGGCGACCGGCTTCTTGCCGTTGTCGTCGTCACCGCCGCTGGTCACCGCGAACACCACTCCGCCGATCACCAGCAGCGCGGCCACCGCGGCGCCCACGACCAGCGCGGGACGGCCCTTGAAGGGGTTCCGCGAGCCGGGACCGGGCGGCGGGGTGCCGGGGGCGCCGGGAAACTGCGGCCGGGGCGGGTAGCCGTAGCCGGGCTGCTGCCCGTAGGGGGCGTTCGGCTGCCCGTACGGGCCGGGCTGGGCGTACGGCCCCGGCTGGGCGTACGGGCCCGGCTGCTGAGGCGGGGTGCCGTAGGGGCCGGGCTGCTGCGGATGGCCGTAGCCGGGCTGCGGAGGCTGTCCCGGCTGTTGCGGCTGGTTCTCCGGTGGTCCGAAACCACCCTGCGGCGGCGGCTGAGCCATCAGCGTGTTCCCCCTTGTCACTGATTTTTAGCCAGCCCTTTCTATCACTCGGGACGGACGGCGAAACGGGCCGTATCCGCCCCTGTTCCCAAGGGAGGACCGGCCCGTGATGCCCTCGTTATGTGCCTTCACGCCCCCTGCACGCGGCGCACGCGCCGCCTACGCGGCTGTGCGCCGAAGGGCAGAAGGACTATGCGTCCTCGGCGAGTTCCAGCCACCGCAGCTCCAGATCCTCCCGCTGGCCCGTCAACTCGCGCAGCTCGGCGTCGAGTTCGGCGACCTTCGCGAAGTCGGTGGCGTGGTCGGCGATCTGTCCGTGCAGCTTGGTCTCGCGTTCGGAGATCTTGTCCAACTGCCGCTCGATCTTCTGGAGTTCCTTCTTCGCGGCGCGCTGGTCGGCGGCGCTCCGCTCGGTGGCGGGCTTCGCCGCGGCCGCGGCCGCGGGGGCGGAGGCGGCGGCAGCCTCCTCCATGCGCTGCCGGCGCTCCAGGTACTCGTCGATGCCGCGCGGGAGCATCCGCAGGGTGGCGTCGCCGAGGAGCGCGAAGACCCGGTCCGTGGTCCGCTCGACGAAGAACCGGTCGTGGGAGATGACGATCATCGAGCCGGGCCAGCCGTCGAGGAGGTCCTCGAGCTGGGTGAGGGTCTCGATGTCGAGGTCGTTGGTGGGCTCGTCGAGGAAGAGGACGTTGGGCTCGTCCATCAGCAGCCGCAGGATCTGCAGCCGGCGACGCTCACCACCGGACAGGTCGCCGACCGGCGTCCACTGCTTCTCCTTGTTGAAGCCGAACGTCTCGCACAGCTGACCGGCGGTCATCTCGCGCCCCTTGCCGAGGTCGACGCGCTCGCGCACCCGCTGCACGGCCTCCAGGACCCGCAGGTTCGGGTCGAGTTCGCCGACCTCCTGCGAGAGGTAGGCGAGCTTGACGGTCCTGCCGACGGCGACCCGGCCGGCCGCGGGCTGTGCCTCGCCCTCGGTACGCGCCGCGTCTGCCATGGCGCGCAGCAGGGAGGTCTTGCCGGCGCCGTTGACACCGACGAGGCCGATGCGGTCGCCGGGGCCCAGGTGCCAGGTGACGTGCTTGAGGAGCACCTTGGGGCCGGCCTGGACGGTGACGTCCTCGAGGTCGAAGACGGTCTTGCCGAGCCGCGAGGACGCGAACTTCATCAGTTCGCTGCTGTCCCGGGGCGGCGGCACGTCCGCGATGAGCTCGTTGGCGGCCTCGACCCGGAAGCGGGGCTTCGACGTCCGCGCGGGGGCGCCGCGCCGCAGCCAGGCCAGCTCCTTGCGGACCAGGTTCTGCCGCTTGACCTCCTCGGTCGCGGCGATCCGCTCGCGCTCGGCACGCGCGAACACGTAGTCCGAGTAGCCGCCCTCGTACTCGTGGACGTCGCCGCGCTGGACGTCCCACATGCGCGTGCAGACCTGGTCCAGGAACCAGCGGTCGTGGGTGACGCACACCAGGGCCGAGCGGCGGACCTGGAGGTGGCGGGCGAGCCAGGAGATGCCCTCGACGTCGAGGTGGTTCGTGGGCTCGTCGAGGACGATCAGGTCCTGTTCCTCGATGAGCAGCTTCGCGAGCGCGATACGACGGCGCTCACCGCCGGAGAGCGGGCCGATCACGGTGTCCAGGCCCTGCGGGAAGCCGGGCAGGTCGAGCCCGCCGAAGAGTCCCGTCAGCACGTCGCGGATCTTGGCGTTGCCCGCCCACTCGTGGTCGGCGAGGTCCCGGATGACCTCGTGGCGGACCGTGGCGGCGGGGTCCAGGGAGTCGTGCTGGGTGAGCACGCCCATGCGCAGCCCGCCGGAGTGCGTGACCCGGCCGGTGTCGGCCTCCTCCAGCTTGGCGAGCATCCGGATCAGCGTCGTCTTGCCGTCGCCGTTGCGCCCGACGACACCGATCCGGTCCCCTTCGGACACGCCGAGCGAGATGCCGTCGAGGAGTGCACGGGTGCCGTACACCTTGCTGACGTTCTCGACATTGACCAGATTGACGGCCATTTCTCTCCTGACAGGGGGGATCGGTCAGCCTCCCAGCCTAGTGCGCGCGGGTAGCCGACCGATCCCCGCAGGTCAGCGGGCCGCTGCCGCCCGGACCTCGTCGAGGAGGTCGTACATCGTCTGCCCCGGGCACTCGGTCTGCAGCCAGTCGCGGTGGCCGCCGACCGTCGTCACGTCCTTCGTCACGCCGTTGACCGGGTTGGTGTAGGTGATCTTCGCCTGGGGGTCGAGGCCCTTGAAACGGGAGATCACCTTGATCAGCCGGATCAGCGCGGCCTTGGCCGCGGCCGTCGGCGGCCGGTCCGTCAGCGTGCCGAGGAAGGCGATGCCGAGGTTGCCGGAGTTGTAGCCGCCCGTGTGGAAGGCGGTGACGAGTTCGCCGTCCGGGTCGAAGGCCGGGACGACGTCGTCGCCGGAGTAGCGGCCCTCGTAGACCGTGCCCGCCTCGTCGATGAGGAAGTGGTAGCCGATGTCGCCCCAGTCGAGGGTGACCGCGTGGTACTCGTAGATGCCCCGGACGGTCGCGGCGGGGTCGGGGTCGTCGTTGGGCGTGTCCGTGTGGTGCACGGTGATCGCCTGCAACGGGTAGTACACCTCGGGCGAGTTGACCTTCCCGTCCTTGTACCGCTTCGACTCGTCGGCGCCCCAGGCCGGTCGCGGCAGGTAGGGCACGCCGCGCACGCGGGTGGGCTCCGACGGGACGTGGAAGGTGCGGTCGGGGCCGTCCGTGGTGTCGATCGCCAGCGAGCGCACCTCACTCGCGCCGTCCGGGACCTTCAGTTCGTAGGCGGTGGCGTTCCCCGCGGCGACGAGCGCCGTCCCTCCGCCGTCGACGGTCGCGCAGCCGCCGGTCACGCCCTGCCATGCGCCGCCGTCGGTGAAGCGGATCCCGGCGCCGTCCTGGGCGCCGGTCCAGCGCAGGCCGATGTAGGAAGCGGCGAACGCGGTGGTGGTCCGGTCGGTGCCGGTCGCGGCCTCGGTCCGGGTGGCGGGGAACTGCTCGGGCTTCGTACCGGAACTTCCGGAGCCGGTCGAGGAGTTGCCCGGGGCGTCGGAGTCGTTCGCCGCGAAGACGACCGGGGTCAGCGCCGCACCGGCGGCCACCGCTCCGGCGGCGCCGATCGCGCCGCGACGGGAGAGGGACCGCTTCTTGCGGTGCGAGGGGGTGGGGGTGGGGGTGGGGGTGGGGGGTTCGGACACGGAGGTGGGCCCTTCCGGCTGTGCGCATGATGGAAGCCCCGCCGGACCACAACACGGCAGGCGCTTGAAGCATCAAGGACTTTAGTCACCTCAACTGCCCCACCCGTACTCCGATCGCAGTATTCCTTGTGGAGATCGGGCAAAGAACGCCGCTGCCGTCACACAGCCGGATTACCGCCGGTCCCCGACGACCGTCGCCCCCGCCGCCGGCCCCGAGGCCACCCGCACGCTCCTGCACGTGCCCGAGGCGGCCAGCGTCCGCGCGATCTTCGCCGCGGACCCGGTGTCGCGGGCGAGGAAGGCGGTGGTCGGGCCCGATCCCGAGACGAGGGCGGTGAGCGCGCCGGCCGCACGGCCCGCCGCGAGGGTGTCGGACAGTTCCGGGAAGAGGGAGAGCGCGGCGGGCTGGAGGTCGTTGGAGACGGCCGCCGCGAGCGCGTCGGGGTCGCCGCCGGCCAGCGCCTCGAGGAGGTCCTCGGAGGCGACGGGCTCGGGGATGTCGAGGCCCTCGCCGAGCCGGTCGAACTCCCGGAAGACCGCCGGGGTCGACAGTCCGCGCTCCGCCATCGCGAACACCCAGTGGAAGGTGCCGCCCACCTCCAGCGGCGTCAGTTTCTCGCCGCGCCCGGTGCCGAGGGCCGCCCCGCCGACCAGGCTGAACGGGACGTCGCTGCCCAACTCCGCGCAGATGTCGAGGAGTTCGCCGCGCGGCGCGCCCGTGCCCCACAGCGTGTCGCAGGCGAGCAGCGCGCCCGCGCCGTCCGCGCTGCCGCCCGCCATGCCGCCGGCCACGGGGATGTCCTTCGCGATGTGGACGTGGACGCGGGCGTCGCGGGCGTACCGCTCGGCGAGCCGCAGCGCGGCGCGCGCCGCGAGGTTGGTGCGGTCCAGGGGCACCTGGTCCGCGTCCGGGCCCTCGCAGGTGACGCGCAGTTCGTCGGCCGGGGTCACCGTGATCTCGTCGTACAGGCCGACGGCCAGGAAGACGTTCGCCAGGTCGTGGAAGCCGTCCGGGCGCGCGGCACCCACCGCGAGCTGGACGTTGACCTTGGCGGGCACACGGACGGTGACGCTCACTCGGAGTCCCTCTGCTTGTTCTCGGCGATGCGGGCGAACTCCTCGACGGTCAGCGCCTCGCCGCGCGCCTGCGGGGACACGCCCGCGGCGACGAGCGCCGCCTCGGCCGCCGCCGCCGAGCCGGCCCAGCCGGCGAGCGCGGCGCGCAGCGTCTTGCGACGCTGGGCGAAGGCCGCGTCGACGACGGCGAAGACCTCGCGCTTCGACGCGGTGGTCTTGATCGGCTCGGTGCGCCTCCTGAGCGCGACGAGCCCGCTGTCGACGTTCGGCGCCGGCCAGAAGACCTTGCGCCCGATCGCGCCGGCCCGCTTGACCTCGGCGTACCAGTTGGCCTTGACGGACGGGACGCCGTACACCTTCGAGCCGGGGGCCGCGGCGAGGCGGTCGGCGACCTCCGACTGGACCATGACCAGGGTGCGTTCGATGCTCGGGAAGGTGTCGAGCATGTGCAGGAGGACCGGCACGGCCACGTTGTACGGCAGGTTCGCGACCAGCGCGGTGGGGGCGGGCCCCGGCAGCCCGGTCACGTGCATGGCGTCGGAGTGCACCAGCGCGAAGTGCTCCGCGCGCTCCGGCATGCGCGCCGTGATCGTCGCGGGCAGCGCGCCCGCGAGGACATCGTCGATCTCGACGGCCGTGACCCGGTCGGCGGCCTCCAGCAGCGCGAGCGTGAGGGAGCCGAGCCCAGGGCCGACCTCGACGACCACGTCGTCGGGCCGGACCTCGGCGGTGCGGACGATGCGGCGGACCGTGTTCGCGTCGATCACGAAGTTCTGGCCGCGCTGCTTGGTCGGGCGCACACCGAGGACCGCCGCGAGTTCACGGATGTCGGCGGGGCCGAGAAGGGCGTCGGGGGTGGGGCTGCTCACGGGACAAGGGTACGGGCCCGCGGCCGGCCGGTCGGCCGGTCGTCCGTGCACCGGCCGTCTGCGCACGGGTCGTCCGTGCACCGGCCGTCTGCGCACCGGTCATCTGTGCAGGCGCGCCCCGCAGTGCGGCCAGGGGCTCGCGCCCCGGCGTACGTACAGCTTCTTCGCGCGGAACGTCTGCTCCGCCGCCGGGGCGTCCTGGGGCCGGCCGGTGCCGCCGAGGCTGTGCCAGGTGCGGGAGTCGAACTGGTACAGGCCGCCGTACGTCCCGGAGGGGTCCACCGCGTCCGGCCGGCCGCCGGACTCACAGGCCGCGAGCGCCTGCCAGTCCAGACCGTCGGCGCCCCGCACGGACGTCGGCAGCGGCTTCGTCCCGACCTTCACCACCCGGTCCCGTGGCTCGCGCACGATCTCGCTGCCGATCCGCCTCGGCCGCTGCCTCACCCCGTTGACCGTGCGCAGCGAGTACGTGAGGCGCCGCAGCCCGGGCTGCCCCGCCTGCTCCACGACCTCCGTGCCCTTGAAGAGGGAGGGGTCGTCGGCGCGGCGCACCTCGTACGGGATCTCCTCCTCCCGGACCTCCTCGGTACCGGTGATCCGCAGAACCGTGACGGTCTGCCCGTCGCGCGGGAAACTGCCGGGCTCGACGGAGGTGGTGTCCTCGCCGCGCAGGGTGATCCCGGCCGCCTCGACCACCTCGCCCACGGTCGCCACGTTGGTGCGGATGGTGCGGGCCCGGCCGTCGGCCAGGACCGTGACCGAGCGTTCGGTGCGCACATCCAGCGCCAGCCCCTCGCGCCCGATGCGCCGGGTGCGCGCGGTCGACAGATAGGCGCCCTCCGCGCGGACCCCGAACTGGCGCAGCGCCCCCTCCACCGTGCGGGCCGTCGTCCACACCTGGTGCCGCTGCCCGTCCAGGGTGAGCCGCACGGGGCGGCCGTAGTGCACCGCGACCTCGTCGCCGCTGGACAGATCCGTGCCGGGCGCGGGAGACACGCTGTCGTGCGCTCCCACCGCCACGCTCTCCTCCTCGAGGAGTTCGGTCACGTCGTCGGCGAAGGTGTGCAGGGTGCGCGCCCTGCCGTCGACGGTCAGCTCGACCGCCTTGTCCTCGGCGACGAAGGCGGTGGTGCCGCCGGCGAGGAAGACGACGACGAGGGCCTGCGGGAGCAGCCGGCGTACGGCGGACTCCGGGCGCTCGGCGGACCGCGCCCTGCGCCGGGCCGCCCGCCCCACCGCGGCGGGTCCCACCGCCTGATGCGGGAAAAGCGGCTGCGTCGGATACGGCGTGTCGGGCGGATGCGGGGGGTCGGGCGGGTGCGGAGGGTCGTAGACGTACGGCTCGTACGGTCCGAACGGCTCGTACGAGCCGTACGCCTCGTAGGCGGGCCGGTACGTGTCGCCGTACGCATACGCCCCAGGCGCCGCGTACACGCCGTAGGCGAGTGTCTCGGCGCTGTGCAGATCGACGGCGGGTCCACCACCGCCGTACGGCTCGTACTGGAGGTACTGAGAGTTGCTCACGCCTACACGCTCCAGGGCCGGGGTCCGGATCGGGCCCCCAGAACCTAGCGGAGCGGCCGTCACTCTCCAAAGCGACGCGGCTACCCAGAGTTGTGAGGAGGTGGGTGGGAAGTGTGTCGGAAGTGGCTCAGTAGTCGAACGCGCGAGCTGTGTTGGCCGCCAGGGCCGCCGCGAGGGTGTCCTCGTCGACACCCCTTACGGCGGCCATGGTGCGCACGGTGACCGGGATCAGGTAGGGCGCGTTCGGCCGTCCACGGTAGGGCGCCGGGGTGAGGAAGGGGGCGTCGGTCTCCACCAGGACCAGATCCCGCGGGGCGACGGCGAGGGCGTCGCGCAGGTGCTGGGCGTTCTTGAAGGTGACGTTGCCGGCGAAGGACATGAAGTAGCCGGCGCGGGCGCAGATCTCGGCCATCTCGGCGTCGCCGGAGTAGCAGTGGAAGACGGTCCGCTCGGGCGCGCCCTCCTCCTTCAGCACCCGCAGGACGTCGGCGTGGGCGTCGCGGTCGTGGATGACCAGCGCCTTGCCGTGCCGCTTGGCGATCTCTATGTGGGCGCGGAAGGACCGCTCCTGCGCCTCCTTGCCCTCGGGACCGGTGCGGAAGTAGTCGAGGCCCGTCTCGCCGACGCCCTTGACGTGCACGAGCGCGGCCAGGCGGTCGATCTCGGCGAGCGCCTCGTCGAGCGCGGCCACGCCCCCCGGCTCGCGCGCGCCCTGCCGCGACCAGCCGTCCGGGTCGCCGTGCACGATCCTCGGGGCCTCGTTCGGGTGCAGGGCGACCGTCGCGTGGACGCTCTCGTACGCCGCGGCCGTCTCGGCGGCCCACCGCGAGCCCTTGATGTCGCAGCCGACCTGGACGACCGTCGTCACCCCGACCGACGCGGCCTTCGCGAGGCCCTCCCCGACCGCGGCGGACTGCATGTCGAGATGGGTGTGGGAGTCGGCGACGGGCACCCGGAGGGGCTCCGGGAGCGGCGGCGCCGCGTTCTTGTCGGCCTTGCCGGCGTTCGAAGGCATGCCCCGATCCTACGGAACCCGGTCCTACGGAACCCGGTCCCCCGGACGGGGCACACGTTCGCTCCCCGCCGCGCTCAGCTCGCCTTGCGCTGGAAGGGGTGCAGGAGATCGGACAGGTGCCAGTGGTGGTGCTCCTCGCGCTCGCCGGTCTGCTGCGCCGGCACCTCGGCGCCCTCCGCCGGTCCCGCCGGTCCCGTCGTGCGCTCCCGCCGGCCCGCGCTCTGCACCGACGAGACCTGCCCGGCCCGCATGATGCGCACGACGTGCCCGTCGCAGTTCTGGCACGCGGGGCGGCTCAGCGGGGACGGCACGATCCGGCCCTCCGCCACGTACTGGACGAACTCGTGGCCCTCGGCGTCGATGTGGTGCTCTATCGCGTACGACTGCTCCCAGCCGTGCCCGCAGCGCATGCAGGCGAACGCGTACGACTCGTGCACGACCGGCGCCGCCCCCGTGGCACGCAGCCCGGTGTGCCCTGTGATCTCACTCATGCCAGCTCCTCTTGTCCGCTGGACGAGGGACGGATCCGTCCCGTCCCATCACCCAGTGGACGCCTGCGCGGGAGCCGATGCACCAGCCCTGTCGAGTGTTGGATCCGATTTGTACTTTCCTTGCCGTAGCGGCCTCGAGGAGGGGGGTTTCGCTTTGCCTTCCGCGACCGCTCTTTGCCCCCGCATGGGGCGCGCGCTCAAACGGTATGCGCCCTGCTCAGAGCGGGTGTGAGTCGCCTCACGCGCCCCCTTCACAGCACCCTCGTGAGCCCCTCACAACGCCCCGGCGTTCTTCGCCGCGACCACCGCGTCGAAGACCTCCCGTTTCGGCACCCCCGCCTCCGCCGCCACCGCAGCGATCGCCTCCTTGCGGCGCTCCCCGGCCTCCTCGCGCACCCGCACCCGCCGCACCAGCTCCCCGGCGTCCAGCTCCTCGGGCCCGCGGTCCGGCGCGCCGCCGACCACGACGGTGATCTCGCCGCGCACCCCCTCGGCCGCCCACTGCGCCAGTTCGGCCAGAGGGCCGCGCCTGACCTCCTCGTACGTCTTCGTCAGCTCACGGCACACCGCGGCCCGCCGGTCACCGCCGAACACCTCGGCCATCGCGGCGAGGGTGTCGTCGAGCCGGTGCGGGGCCTCGAAGTACACGAGTGTGCGCCGCTCCCCGGCCACCTCCCGCAGCCGTGACATGCGCTCCCCCGCCTTCCTCGGCAGGAACCCCTCGAAGCAGAACCGGTCCACGGGCAGCCCGGACAGCGCGAGCGCGGTGAGCACGGCGGACGGCCCGGGCACGGCGGTCACCCGGATGTCGTGCTCCACGGCCGCGGCGACCAGCCGGTACCCCGGGTCGGAGACGGACGGCATCCCGGCGTCCGTGACGAGCAGCACACGCGCCCCGCCGAGCAGTTCCGCGACGAGTTCGGGCGTACGGGCGGACTCGTTGCCCTCGAAGTACGACACGACACGCCCCTTGGGCGTCACCCCCAGGGCCTGGGTCAGCCGGCGCAGCCTGCGGGTGTCCTCGGCTGCGACGACGTCGGCGCCGGACAGCTCCTCGGCGAGCCGGGGCGGCGCGTCGGAGACGTCGCCGATGGGGGTGCCGGCGAGGACGAGGGTTCCGGGCGGGGTTCCCGGCACGGATCGGGGCGGGGGTCCGGTCGGGGTTCCGGGAGCAACTGTCACGTTTCCATCCTCGCAGGGCCATGCACGGGACTCACACAGACCTGTTCCCTACGATGGCGCGGTGACCAGTACCGCGTCCTCCATGGACTCCACGGGCTCCACTGACCACCGGCCCGCACCGACCGCGCACGACAACGCGCACGATCAGCGGCCGTCGTCGTGGCAGCAGCGGCTGCGCCGTTTCGGCCACGCGCCGCCCCAGCCCGCGGGCGGCGTGCGGGAGCGGCTGGTGCCGCCGTACGTGCAGCCGAGTCCCCGGCTGTGGCAGGCACTCGGGCTGCCTCCGGTGTGGGCCGACCGGATCGCGCGCTGGTCGGGCTGGGCCGGCCCGCTGCTGGTCACTCTCGTGGCGGGCGTGATCCGGTTCTGGGACCTGGGCAGCCCGAGGAAGGTGATATTCGACGAGACGTACTACGCGAAGGACGCGTGGGCGCTCGTCCACCGCGGGTTCGAGGTCAACTGGGACAAGAACGCCAACGACGTCGTCCTCTCCTCGGGCGGGCACCTGCCCGTCCCGACGGACGCGGCGTACGTCGTGCATCCGCCCATCGGCAAGTACATGATCGGGCTCGGTGAGCTGGTCTTCGGCTTCGACCCGTTCGGCTGGCGGTTCATGACGGCCCTGCTCGGCACGCTCAGCGTGCTGCTGCTGTGCCGGATCGGCCGCCGGATCTTCCGCTCCACGTTCCTCGGCTGCCTCGCGGGCGGGCTGATGGCGGTGGACGGGCTGGCCTTCGTGATGAGCCGCACCTCGCTGCTCGACGGGGTGCTGATGTTCTTCGTGCTGGCGGCGTTCGGCTGTCTGGTCGTGGACCGCGACAGGACGCGCGAACGGCTCGCGGCGGCGCTGCCGGTGGACGTGGACGGCCGCCACCGCCCGGACCCGCACATCGCCGAGACCACGAGCCTGGGGCTGCGGCCCTGGCGCTGGCTGACCGGTCTGATGCTGGGCCTGGCCATCGGCACCAAGTGGAACGCCCTCTACATCACGGCCGCGTTCATCCTGATGACGCTGCTGTGGGACGTGGGCTCGCGCAGGGTGGCCGGCGCGCGCCACCCGTACCGGGCGGTGCTGAGGCGCGACACGGGCCTGGCGTTCCTGGCGACGATCCCGGTCGCCCTCGTCACCTATCTGGTGTCGTGGACGGGCTGGATCCTGTCCCCCAGCGACGGCTCGGGCGGCTACTACCGCAACTGGGCGGCCACCGACGGCAAGGGCGGCAGCTGGACCTGGCTGTTCCCGGACTGGTTGCGCAGCCTGTGGCACTACGAGCACGAGGTGTACGAGTTCCACACGCACCTGACCTCGCCGCACAACTACCAGTCGAACCCGTGGAGCTGGCTCGTCCTGGGGCGCCCGGTGTCGTTCTTCTACGAGTCCCCCTCGCCCGGCGCGGACGGCTGCCCCGCCGACGCGGGCGAGAAGTGCGCCCGCGAGGTCCTGGCGATCGGCACACCGCTGCTGTGGTGGGCGGCCTGCTTCGCGATCCTCTACGTCCTGTGGCGCTGGCTGTTCCGCCGGGACTGGCGCGCGGGTGCCATCGCCTGCGGCATCGCGGCCGGTTACCTCCCCTGGTTCATGTACCAGGAGCGCACGATCTTCTTCTTCTACGCCGTCGTCTTCCTGCCGTTCCTCTGTCTGGCGGTGGCGATGATGATCGGCGCGCTCGTCGGCCCACCGGGCTCGAGCGACACCCGCCGGGTGGCGGGCGCGACGGGCGCGGGCGTCCTGGTCCTGCTGATCGCCTGGAACTTCATCTACTTCTGGCCCCTGTACACGGGCCAGGCCATCCCGATCGACCAGTGGCGGTCACGGATGTGGATCGACACCTGGGTCTAGCTGGGCGAGAGCGGGGATCCCGTGCTCACACCGTCAGCCGGTACGGGGGCGATGGTGTGAGCACACCCCGGGGACGGAGCGGGGCGCACGCCACAACCCCGTCGCGTGCCCCGTACGGCGACCGCTAGCGTGCCGTCCATGACGACGACCGGTGCGTATCCCCGTTTCGCCGAAGCCCTGCGCGAGCAGGGGCTCGATGAGCTGGTTTCCCGGATCCGCCGCTTCCCGGAGGCGACCCGCACCGCCGCGGAGGCCGCCGCCGCGATCGGCTGCGAGCTGAACCTGATCTGCAAGTCGCTGGTCTTCGCGGCGGACGGCGTCCCGGTGCTGGTGCTGATGGACGGGGCGTCCAGGGTCGACACGGAGCTGGTGCGCGAGGTGCTCGGGGCCGAGCGGGTGACGAGGGCCGCCGCCGGCGTCGTACGGGAGACCACCGGGTACGCCATCGGCGGTGTGCCGCCCTTCGGACATCTCACGCCGACCCGGGTCCTCGCCGACCGGAGTCTCCTCGCGCACGACGTGGTGTGGGCCGCCGCCGGTCATCCGCACGCCGTCTTCCCCATCGCCCCGGACGCCCTCGTCCGGCACGCCCGCGCCACCCTCGTGGACGTCCGCGAGCACACCTCGTGACGCCTTTGGTCACCGCGGCCGTCCTGCTCGCCGCGGTCACCCACGCCGGCTGGAACGCCATCGCCCACCGGATCACCGACAAACTGGCCGGTTTCACGCTGATCGCCGGCGGCGGGATGCTCATCGGGCTCGCGCTGGCGCCGTTCGTCGCGTTCCCGGCGGCCGCGGCCTGGCCGTACCTGCTGTTCTCCGCCTGTATCCACATCGCCTACTACGCACTGCTGATGCGGTCCTTCCGGCTCGGTGACTTCGGGCAGGCGTACCCCATCGCGCGCGGCACCGCGCCCCTCGTCGTCACCGTCCTCGCCGCGGTCTTCGCGCACGAGGTGCCCGACGGCTGGGCGGCCGCCGGCATCGCGCTGTCCTGCGCGGGCCTGACCGGCGTCGCCCTGTGGGGGCTGCGCGGCCGACGGCCCGACTGGGCGGCGATCGGCGCCGCGCTGGCGACCGGGCTGACCATCGCCGCGTACACGGTCGTCGACGGGCTCGGCGTCCGCGCCTCCGGCTCCTCCCTCGGGTACATCGCCTGGCTGATGGCCGTCCAGGGGGCGGTCGTCCCGGCGTACACCGTCACCCGCCGACGCGGCGGAACCGTCGCCCTCCTGCGCCCCTTCGCCGTGCTGGGCCTGCTCGGCTCCGCCCTGTCGGTGGCCGCCTACGCCCTCGTCCTGTGGGCGCAGACCCGCGCCGAACTGGCCCCGATCGCCGCCCTGCGCGAGTCGTCGGTCATCGTGGGAGCGGCCATCGGGGCCCTGTTCTTCAAGGAACGTTTCGGCGCGCCCCGCATCGCCGCGGCCGGGCTCCTTGTCCTGGGCATCGGGCTGATGTTGCACGCCGGCTGAGGGAGCTGCGGGCCGACTGCCGGGGGCCTGTCCTGTTTCGGTACGAGCCCAGGGGTGATCCGCCCGGCGGGGTGGTGGCCGTGGGGGGCGACCTGCTGGAGTTGGCCCCATGGACACCGCCGCTGCCGACCGTCCGTCGGCGATCTACGACCGCATCGGCATCGGATACAGCGACATCCGACGGCCCGATCCCCGACTGCACGCGCTGATCGGCCAGGCGCTGGAAGGCGCCCGTACCGTTGTCAACGTCGGTGCCGGCACCGGTTCCTATGAGCCGGAGGACGCCGATGTGACAGCGGTCGATCCCTCTCGGGTCATGCTCGGCCAGCACCCTGGGGTGAGGAAGGTGAAGGCGGGAGCCGAAGCCCTGCCGTTCGCGGACGGCTCCTTCGACGCGGCCATGGCCGTCATGACCGTCCACCACTGGCCCGACCTGCACCGCGGCCTCGGCGAACTGCGCCGCGTCGCCCGCAGGCAGGTCGTCTTCACCTGGGACCCTACGCACCGGCCGGAGCTGTGGCTGCTCGAGGAGTATCTGCCGGAGATCCGTGAGATGGACCGGGCCCGCTTCACCTCCGTGGCCGAGGTCGCCGACGCTCTCGACGCGCACACCGTGACGCCGTTCCCCATCCCGCACGACTTCACCGACGGCTTCCAGTGCGCCCACTGGCGCCGACCGGAGTGCTACCTCGACCCGGTCGTCCGGCAGGCCGGCTCCACCTTCGCCCAGTTACCGCCCTCCGTCGTGGAGCCGGCGATCGCCCGCCTCCGCGCCGACCTCGACTCCGGCAGCTGGCACCGCCGCCACGCCGACCTGCTGGGCCGGCAGAGCATGGACTACGGATACCGCCTGCTCGTAGCGGGCGGGTAGGGAAGGCCGAGGGTGGGTCTGGGGTGGCCGACCCGGCGGTCACCCGGCCGGCGCCAGGGGCCCGACGCGGGCCGCGGCAACGGGTTTTCCGGCCACCGGGTTCCGTCGGGTTCCGTCGAAGTTGCGTCGGGCCGGGTGCGGGGGCCGGTGCGCGGGCGCACCCTGGAAGCGTGGAGGCAGCAGTTCCGGAGGTGAACGTCATGACGCACACCGTCGTGGGATGGCATGTCGAGCTGGAGTTCTCGGAGGACGACCAGCACACGCGCGCGGCCGCGCTGGTCCGGTTGCCGGACGGAAGCGAGATCAGGGCCCGCGGGCACGCCAGCCGGCATCGGATCGACGACAACCAGCCACGGGTCGGCGAGGAGATAGCGGGCGCCCGTGCCCTCAACGAGATCGCCATGCAGTTGCTGACGAAGGCCCATGAGGAGATCGACGGCGCCTCCGGGCGGACGTCTCATCCGATCAACATGTGACGCGTCTCAACCGGTGATCGCGGTCCGGACCGCCCGCAGCAGCGCCTGTGCCCGCGGGTCCGCCGTCACGCTCGTGCGGAAGCCGTTGGTGACGTAGCCGAAGGCGAGGCCCGTGCCGGGGTCGGCGAGACCGAGGGCGCCGCCGCGGCCCGGGTGGCCGAAGGAGGCGGGGGACAGGAGCGGGGACGCCGCGCCGTGCAGCATGTAGCCGAGGCCGAAGCGGGTGGGGACGACGAGTACGCGGTCCTGGCCGGCCGAGCGCTCGCCGCGCGCCAGTTCCACCGTCTCCGGCGCGAAGAGCCGTACCCCGCCCTGCACCTCGCCGATCAGCGACGCGTAGAAGCGGGCCAGTCCGTCGGCGGTGGCGACGCCGTTGGAGGCGGGGAGGGCGGCCGCCCGGTAGGCGGGGTCGTTCTCGTCGGGCAGCGGGGTGATCGCGGCGAAGGCGCGGCGGGTGAGGGAGCCGGGGTCGGCGTAGGCGTCGGCGACGGACTGCTTGGGCCGGGTGCGGAGGCCTCCGGCCTGTGTGCGCGCCGGCGCGTCGACCTGTCCCACGCGCCCCGCGCGTGCGCTGTGCGAGGCCGGCAGCCCCAGCCACAGGTCCGCACCGACCGGCCCGGCGATCTCGTCGGCGATCCACTCCCCGATGCCCCGGCCCGTGATCCGCCGCACCAGCTCACCGGTCAGCCAGCTGTACGTCTGCGCGTGGTAGCCGTGATCCGTCCCCGGCTCCCACGCGGGCGCCTGCGCCGCGACCGCCGCCGCGCCGAGGTCCGGGTCGGCGGCCTCGGCGGGCGTCAGGGGCCGGTCGAGGACGGGAACCCCGGCCCGGTGCGCGAGCAGGTCCCGTACCGGCGTCCGCTCCTTGCCGGCCGCCTTGTACTCCGGCCAGTACTCCCCCACGGGCGCGTCGAGGTCCAGCAGTCCGCGCTGGTGCAGCAGCAGGAGTACGGCGGCGGCGACGCCCTTGGTCGCGGAGCGCACGATCTGCGCGGTGCCGCGCTCCCAGGGGGCCGTGCCGTCCACGTCCTTCGTCCCGCCCCACAGGTCGACGACCCTGCGCCCGTCCTGGTAGACGGCCACCGCGGCGCCCCGGTCCCCGAGCGTCTCGAAGTTCGCCGCGAACGCCTCCCGCACCGGCTCGAACCCCTCGGCCACCGTGCCGTTCACGTCCACGCCCGTACTCCCTTTGTCGCCGCCCGGAGGGCCTCCTCATTCACCCAAGCAGAATCGTCACGTCGATGTTCCCGCGGGTCGCGTTCGAGTACGGGCACACCTGGTGGGCGGCGTCCACCAGCTTCGCGGCGAGCTCCTGGTCGAGGACGGGGAGCGAGACGCTCAGCGCGACCGCCAGCCCGTAGCCCTTGCTCGAGTTCGGGCCGATGCCGACCTTGGCCGCCACGGTCGAGCCGGTCAGGTCGAAGCCCGCCCGGTTGCCGACGAGGATCAGCGCGTTGTGGAAGCAGGAGCTGTAACCGGCCGCGAAGAGCTGTTCGGGGTTGGTGCCGTTGCCGTCGCCGCCCAGCTGCGGCGGCATCGCCACCTTCAGCTCGAGCTGGCCGTCCTGACTCGTCACGTACCCGTCGCGACCACCGTGTGCGGTCGCCTCGGCGACGTACATGATCTTCGTCGGACGGGTGCCGACGGCGGTGGTGTCGGCTGCGGCGCCTTCGATCACGGCGGGCCCTCCCCCAGAACGTTCATTCCCCGATTACATCGTGCACAAGGTACCGGCTGGTACGTGGGCATGTACCTACCAGGGGGTAGTAACCGCGGGTAACTTCAGTTCCACCGGGGGACGCCCAGCGGCTCACCGGTGTCTCCCGCCCGATGCGCGACAGCTTCTCGGGATCGCCGCGCTCGACCGACCGACGGCGGGTCAGGGGCGTCGCGCGCGGTCGGCCGCCGCTGTGTGGGCCCGTTCCGCGAGCCCCCACAGTTCCTCGCGCAGCCGCGCGACCTCCGCCATCTCCAGGCCCGTCGCCGAGAGCAGTGCGCCGGGGACGCGTGACGCGCGCCCCTTGAGTTCCTCGCCGCGCCCGGTGCACGCCACGAGCACGGAGCGCTCGTCCCGCGCCGAGCGCTCCCGGCGCACCAGACCCGCCGCCTCCAGCCGCTTCAGCAGCGGCGACATGGTGCCGTAGTCCAGCCGCAGGGCGGCGGCCAGCTCCTTGACCGGGATCTCGCCGCGCTCCCACAGCACCAGCAGGACCAGGTACTGGGGGTAGGTGAGGCCCAGCTCGTCCAGGAGCGGCCGGTACGCCGCCGTCACCGCCCGCTGGGCGGCGTACAGCGCGAAGCACAGCTGCTCGTCCAGGAGCGGCGGGCCGTCAGCGGTGGCGGTGGCGGTGGCTACCTTGTTCGTCACGCGCCCATTGTCACCGAGCGAGGGTCGAAGCCGAAGGGCAGTTCCAGACGGTGGGCGCTCATGAGGGCCTCGTCGGCGAGCAGATCGCCGGTGCGGCCGTCCGCCGCGATCACTCCCTCGCTCAGCACGAGGGAGCGCGGGCACAGTTCGAGGGCGTAGGGGAGGTCGTGGGTGACCATGAGGACCGTGACGTCCAACGAGCGCAGGATGTCGGCGAGTTCGCGGCGCGAGGCGGGGTCGAGGTTGGAGGACGGCTCGTCCAGGACGAGGATCTCCGGCTCCATCGCGAGGACGGTCGCCACGGCGACCCGGCGGCGCTGGCCGAAGGAGAGGTGGTGCGGGGGCCGGTCGGTGAACTCGGCCATGCCGACCTGTTCCAGCGCGTGCCGCACGCGCTCCTCCAGCTCCGCGCCCTTCAGGCCGGCCGCGGCGGGCCCGAAGGCCACGTCCTCGCGGACCGTCGGCATGAACAGCTGGTCGTCGGGGTCCTGGAAGACGATGCCGACCTTGCGGCGGATCTCCGCCATGTGCCGTTTGCCCACGGGCAGTCCGGCGACGGTCACCGTGCCCGCGCCGCCGGTCAGGATGCCGTTGAGGTGCAGCACGAGGGTGGTCTTGCCGGCGCCGTTCGGGCCGAGCAGCGCGACCCGTTCGCCGCGCGCGATCGAGAGGTCCACGCCGAACAGGGCCTGATGGCCGTCGGGGTAGGCGAAGGCGAGGCCGGAGACTTCGAGGGAAGCCGTCACATCAGTCACAGGGACCATCCCAACACGCAGACGACGAGGGCGGCGAACGGAAGGGCCAGCGCGTGCGTCCACTGTGCCCGGGACGCGGTCACCTCGTCGATCACCGGCATCGAACCGGCGTATCCCCGGCTGACCATGGCCAGATGCACCCGTTCCCCGCGTTCGTAGGAACGGATGAAGAGGGCGCCCGCGGACTTCGCGAGCACCCCCCAGTGCCGTACGCCCCGTGCCTCGAAGCCGCGCGACTCGCGCGCGATCCGCATGCGCCGCATCTCGTCGGTGATGACGTCGCCGTAGCGGATCATGAAGGAGGCGATCTGGACCAGCAGCGGCGGGAGCTTCAACCGCTGCAGGCCCAGCAGCAGTTCGCGCAGTTCGGTGGTGGCGGCGAGGAGTACGGAGGCGGCGACGCCCAGGGTGCCCTTGGCGAGCACGTTCCAGGCGCCCCAGAGGCCATTGACGCTGAGGGACAGCCCCAGGACGTCCACCCGCTCGCCCTCCGCCACGAACGGCATCAGCACGGCGAACGCGACGAACGGCACCTCGATCAGCAGCCGTTTGAGCAGGAACCCGGCGGGCACGCGCGCGTGCCACGCGACACCGGCGAGCAGGGCGGCGTACAGGCCGAACGCCCACATCGCCTCCCGCGGCGTCGACACGACGACGACCACGAAGGCGAAGGCGGCGGCGAGCTTGGTGTGCGGCGGCAGGCCGTGCACGGGTGAGTGGCCGTGCCGGTAGAGCCGGTGAGCGTGTCCCGCGCCCATGCCGTCAGCCGCCGCTCGTGGTCGACGCCGGGGACACGTCGTCCGTGCGGCGCCTGCGCACCGTCCAGAACACCGCGCTGCCCGCGACGACGGTCACGCCGACGCCGATCACGCCCGCGAGACCGCCGGAGAGACGGGCGTTCTCCACGTCCTTTACGCCGTAGTCGGCGAGCGGCGAGTCGGAGGCCGCGTGCTTCTCGGTCCTCTGGTCGATGCCCTTGTCGGCGGCGACCTTCTCCAGGCCGTCGGGGTTCGCGGAGGCGTAGAAGCTGACGAAGCCGGCGAGGACGAGGGACGTGACCAGGCCGGTCACCCACAGCGTGCGGTGGGAGGTGCGCGCCGCCACCGGCGCGGTGCGCGCCTCTTCGGCGGCGGGTACGTCCACGAGTGCGCCGCCCACGCGCAACCGGAGCTTTTGCTGCAGCCCGCGCGCCCCGTACACGAGGTCCGGCCGTACGGCGATCACGGCGCCCACCGTCAGCGCGGTGATCGCGGCCTCGCCGATGCCGATCAGCACATGGACGCCGATCATCGCGGTGGCCACCTTGCCGATCGCGATGTCGGTGGTGCCGCCGATCCAGTAGAGGAACGTGAAGGCGAGGGCGGCGGCCGGTACGGAGACGAGCGCGGCGGCGAAGGAGGCGGCGGTGACCGAGCGGCGGCCGCGCGGCAGCACCTTCACCAGGCCGCGGAAGACGGCGTACGCCACGACCGTGGTCACGATCGCCATGTCGGTGACGTTCACGCCGAGCGCGGTGAGGCCGCCGTCGGCGAAGAGGATCCCCTGCATCAGCAGGACCACGGACACGCACAGGACTCCTGTACAGGGGCCCACGAGTATCGCGGCCAGCGCGCCGCCGAGCAGATGGCCGCTGGTGCCCGCCGCGACGGGGAAGTTCAGCATCTGCACGGCGAAGATGAAGGCCGCGACCAGGCCGGCCAGCGGCGCCGTCCGCTCGTCGAGCTCACGGCGCGCGCCGCGCAGGCTGACGGCGATGGCGCCCGCGGCGACGACTCCGGTCACGGCGGACGTCGGGGCGTTGATGAATCCGTCGGGTACGTGCACCGTTCGATGATAGTGGCTTAATGCGAATGGTTCGCAAGAGCGAGTCACTCGTCCCTTCGTCGCCCACCCCCCGTGTACCGCACATGTATCGCACATGTGAGATACCTCCGCTCGGAGGAGCGCATTCCGGAAAATATGCGACATTGGAGAGGAAGCGAACGCACAGCTTCCACACAGGTCACGGAGTGTGAGAGGGCGGGTCGATGCCCGTAGTCGAGCAGTACGCGCGAGCCCACATCGTCACAGACGCGGACCGGGTCGAGGAAGAACGCGCCGCCGTCCCCGTCATCCTGCGCTACGACCCCGAGGACGACCCCCGCTCGGTGCGCGTCCGCCTGCCCGGCAGACGCGAGTGGACCTTCGAACGCGCCCTGCTGGAACAGGGCCTGCGCGCCCCGGCCGGCACCGGAGAGGTCCGGGTCTGGCCCTGCGGACGCGTCCAGGCCGTCGTCGAGTTCCACTCCGCGCACGGCGTCTCGGTGGTGCAGTTCGAGTCGAAGACCCTGCTGCGCTTTCTGCGCCGCACGTACATGGCCGCGCAGCCGGTCGCGCACTGAATCCCCGTCGGCTCAGCCGCCCATCCTCAGCAGGGTCGCCACGATCGGTCCCGCCGTGTCGCCGCCGTGGCCGCCCGCCTGGACCACACCCGCGGCCGCCAGGTCACCCCGGTAGGCGGTGAACCAGCCGTTCGGCTTGGACTGGCCGTCGACCTCGGCCGAGCCGGTCTTGGCGCCGTCGTCGGGGCCGAGGCCGGACATCGCCTCGGCGGCGGTGCCGTAGGTGGCGGTGTAGTTCATCAGCTCGCGGAGCTGGGAGAGGGTGCTCGCGGACATCGTGCGCGAGGCCTTCGCGATCGTGCGGTCGTCCACCGAGGGCGACACCAGGTACGGCTGGTGGAAGGTGCCCGTCTTCACCGTCGCCGACACCGACGCCATGTTCAGCGGGTTCATGCGCACCCCGCCCTGTCCGATCAGCGAGGCGGCCTTCTGGGCCGCGGACTGCACCGGCACCGAGCCGTCGAAGCTGGGCACGCCGATCGCCCAGTTGTTCATGGACAGGCCGAAGACCTGCTGCGCCTGGTCGGTGAGGCTGTCGTTGTCGAGCTTGCCGGCCTGGCTGATGAAGGCGGTGTTGCAGGAGCGTGCGAAGCTCGCCTTGAAGGTGCCGCCCTTGATCTCGAACTTGTCGTCGTTCTGGAACTTCCAGCCGCCGTACGTGAAGTACTTCGGGCACGGATGCGCCTTGTCCGCCGACGCGAGCCCCTTCTCGATGAGCAGCGACGAGGTGATGACCTTCATCGTGGAGCCGGGGGCGAGCGAGCCGTTGAACGCGGTGTTGAAGCCGTGGCCGGTGTTGGCCACCGCGAGGATCTCGCCCGTCGACGGGCGCAGCACGACGACCGAGGCACGCGCCGTCGCCGCCACCTGCTTCTCGGCGGCGGCCTGCAGGGTGGGACTCAGTGTCGTCTTCACGGTCCCCGGCGTGCCCTTGCTCAGCTCGAGGAGGGTCTTGTCGGAGGACTTCTTCGCCTTTGACGCCTTGCCGCGCACCACGCGCAGCTCGACGCCGGCCGTACCGCCGGCCTTCTTGCCGTACTTCTCGCGCAGCCCGTCCAGCACGGTGCCCAGCGACGGGTACTTGGCGGCGGTGATCTCACCGCCGTCCCGGTCGAGCGCCTTGACCGGCGGGTCGCCCGCCTCGCCCGTCATCAGGGTGTCGCCGTCGGCGAGGTCCGGGTGCACCACGGACGCGTGCCAGTCGACCAGCGCCTTGCCGTCCTCGGCCCGCCGTACGACGGTCAGCGCGGTGTCGTACGTGATCGGCTTGCTGACCTTCTTCCAGGTCACCGTGCCCTTCACCGTGAACGGCACCTTGTCACCCGTGCGGGTGCCGGGCGTGAGGGTGACGCCGGTGATGTGGGCGTCCTTGGTGTAGCCGGTGAGCAGGGCGGTGGCGGCGGTGGAGTCGTCGGTGACGGCCGCCGCCTGCGCGACCTTGCCCGCCTGCCAGTCCGCCAGGAACGTCCGGGCCGCGGTGGTGACCTCGGTCGCGGAGAGCGGGCCGGTCTTGACCGCCGGCTTCTTCGAAGCCCCCGCCGCCGAGCCGTCCTCGGCCGCCGCGCCGCCGCCGTAGAGCGCGTAGACGCCGAGACCGGCGCCGCCGACGACGACGGCCATCATGCCGCCGAGGACGGCAGGCCGCCGCTTGCTGCGCCGCTCGTCGACGCGCCTTCTCTTGCCCACTGCAGTGATCCTCCAGGATCCCCAGGGGGCTCCCCATGCCCCATCGCCCTCGTTGCCCTCACTCACCCCAACGACGACAACCACCCTAGAGTCCCGTCTTGTGGGGGTGACGTCATGTGTGACGTCAACCACCCGCCTGTTACAGACTTGGACCAGCGGCTTGGGAGAGCCTTGGGCAGGCCTGGGGAGCCTCGGGACACGTCCCCGCGGACGTCACCCGGCGCGCAGGATCTCCGCGACGAGCGGGCCGGACGCGTCCACGCCGTGACCGCCGTCCTGGACCATGGCCGCCGCCGCGACGTCATTGCGGTAGCCGGTGAACCAGCTGTTGGACCTGGTCTGTCCGTCGACCTCGGCGGAGCCGGTCTTCGCCCCGATCCGGCCGCTCAGCCCGGCCATCACCTGGGCCGCGGTGCCGCTGGTCGCGGTGCGGTTCATCATGGCGCGCAGTTGCGCCACGGTGTTCGCCGACAGGCCGCGCGCCTGTGCCAGTTCACGGTTGTCGAGGCTCCGCGGCACGATCACCGGCTGATGGAAGGCGCCCGTCATCGCGGTCGCCGTCACCGACGCCATGTTCAGCGGGTTCATCTGGACCTGGCCCTGCCCGATGAGGTTGGCCGCGGTGTCCGGGCCGCCGGAGGCCGGCACGGAACCGTCGAAGGAGGGGATGCCGGTCTTCCAGTCGAGGCCGATCCCGAAGCGGTCCCGGGCCTCGTTCGTGAGGGAGTCGACCTTCACCGAGTCCGCGAACTTCACGAACGCCGTGTTGCAGGAGCGGGCGAAGCTCTCGGAGAGGGTCGCTTTCTCGTTCGGGGCCATGCCCTTGAGGTTCTTGAAGGTCTGGCTCTGCCACACCGCGTCGGCCGGGCAGGGCGCGGGCCCGTTCGCCGTGGTGAGCCCGTTGTCGATGAGGGTGGCCGCGCTGAGGATCTTCATGGTGGAGCCGGGGGCGACCTCGCCGAGGAACGCGGCGTTCCAGCCGTCCGTGCGGTTGTTGGCGACCGCGAGGACCTGACCGGTGCTCGGCTGGACGGCCACCACCGACGACTGGGCGTACTTCGTCACCGCCTTCTCTGCGGCCGCCTGCACGCTCGCGCTGAGGGTGGTGGGCAGCCTGCCCGGCTTGCCTTCGGAGAGGGTCAGCAGCGAGGTGTCGGCGGTGTCCGGGGTGGCGTGATGGACGGACAGTTCGATGCCGGGTGTGCCGCCCGCCTGGTTGCCGTACTTGGCGCGCAGTTCGTCCAGGATGGGTCCGAGCGAGGGGTACTTCTCCTTGGTCAGCACCTTGCCGGCCCGGTCGACGGCCTCGATCGGCGGCGCCGAGGACTCCTCCGTGACCAGGGTGTCGTCCATGTCCTTCAACTGGGGGTGGACGACCGACGGCTGCCAGTCCACCAGCGCCTTCCCGGTGGTCACCCCGCGCACCACGGTCAGTTCGCTCTTGTAGGCGAGCGGCTTCGACCTGCCGCCGTAGGACACCGTCGCCTTGACGCTGAAGGGCACGGTGTCCCCGCTCGCCGCGCTCGGCGTGATCTTCACATCGTCGATGTGGGCGGTCTGGCTGTACGAGGTCAGCAGCGGCTCGGCCTTCTCGGCGTTGTTGGTGAGGTCGGCCGCGGCGGCGGCCTGTCCCTTCTCCCAGGCCGCGAAGAACTTGGTGCTCGTCTCCTTCACCTCGGAGCCGCTGGGCGGGCCGGTCTTCACGGGCGCGGGCCCGCCGCCCGTCCCCGAACCGCCGCCCCCACTCACCGCGTTCACGATGTTGAAGGCGCCGTAGCCGGCGCCGCCCACCATGACGGCGAGCACCGAGCCGACTATGGCCGCCTTTGCCCCCTTGCGCATGTACTGCCCCTCCCCGTTGACTGCTGTAGGGCATTTCTGAACACGTTCAGAAAGCCCTGCTCGGGTTCACAGTAAGCGGAAAGAGTGGTGCGGGGGACGCCAGTTGCCGGAATCGTTAACCCTCGTTACCTAAGCACATACGTGAACACCGGTCGTCGACGGGGACGATGCCGTATACAGGGATCCGGCCGCCGCCGGGAGCGGGCGGAACGTTTGCCCGACGGCGTGAACGACACGGCCCTCGCCCGCGGGACGGGTCCCCCCTCAGCCCCGAGCGACCCGCCGGACCTCTCCCGGTCGGCCCGCAAAAAGAAGCCGGTGAGGGCGCCCCGTCCCCACGGATCCCTCACCGGCGGTCTTTCAGAAGCGGTACGTCAGACGCGTACCAGCGCCCGGTCCTCGTCCCCGTCCTGGGACTCGGTCTCGGCTCCGGACGGCGTGCGCAGCCCCTCGCCCTCGACGTCCACGTTGGGCAGGGCGCGGTCCAGCCACTTCGGCAGCCACCAGGCCTTCTTGCCCAGCAGGGCGAGGACGGCCGGGACGATCGCCATGCGGACGACGAACGCGTCGAAGAAGACGGCGATCGCGAGGCCGAAGCCGATCATCTTGATCATCGACTCGCTGGAGCCGATGAAGCCGGAGAAGACGGCCATCATGATGACGGCCGCGGCGGCGACCACCCGGGCGCTGTACTTGAAGCCGGTGACGATGGCCTGGCTCGGGCTCTCGCCGTGGACGTACGCCTCCCGCATGCGGGTCACGAGGAACACCTCGTAGTCCATGGCGAGGCCGAAGACGACGCCCACCATGAAGATCGGCATCATCGACATGATCGGGCCGGTCTCCTCGACCCCGATGAGACCCGCCAGCCAGCCCCACTGGAAGACCGCGACGACGGCTCCGATCGCGGCCAGCACGCTGAGCAGGAAGCCGAGGGCGGCCTTCAGCGGGACCAGGATCGAGCGGAAGACCAGGATCAGCAGGAGGAAGGCGAGGCCGACGACCAGGCCCAGGTAGGGGATCAGGGCGTCGGTGAGCTTCTGCGAGAAGTCGATGTTCATCGCCGTGGTGCCGGTGACCAGCACCTTCGCGTCGGTGTCGGCCGTCACTCCGGTGCCCGCGGCACGGATG
The DNA here is from genome assembly GCF_040295925.1 of Streptomyces sp. NPDC002588. Taxonomy (NCBI): domain Bacteria; kingdom Bacillati; phylum Actinomycetota; class Actinomycetes; order Kitasatosporales; family Streptomycetaceae; genus Streptomyces; species Streptomyces sp. NPDC002588. Next base: position 78,164 of record NZ_JBEOWF010000006.1, on the reverse strand, counting down.
GCGTGCACGAGGTCCTCGGTCTGGGTCGAGGACGGCTTGGAGTTCGGGATGACGGTGATCATCGCGGTGTCGCCGGCCTTGTTGAAGGTCGCCGGGGTGACCGTGACGACGTCCTTCAGGTCCTTGACCTCGTCGGTCACCGCCGTGGCGGCGGCCTTGGGGTCGGCGCTGTCCTTGGCGTCGACGACGAGCATCAGGGGGCCGTTGAAGCCGGGGCCGAAGCCTTCGGACAGCAGGTCGTAGGCGCGGCGCTGGGTGGTGGACGTGGGCTGCGAGCCGTCGTCGGGCAGTCCCAGTTCCAGCCGGCCGGCCGGGAGGGCGATCGTGCCCAGGCCGACGATCCCGAGCAGCAGGACGGCGACCGGGCGGCGGACGACGAAGCTCGCCCAGCGGGTGCCCATGTTGGGCTTGGCGACGGCGGCCGCCGGGGCGGCCGTCTTGCCGCGGCCGAAGCGCCTGCCCTTCGCACCGGCCGGCGTGACCCTGCGGCCCGCGTAGCCGAGCAGCGCCGGGATCATGGTGAGGGCGATGAGGACCGCGACGACGACCGTGCCGGCCGCCGCGACGCCCATCTTGGTCAGCATCGGGACGTTGACGACCGAGAGACCGGCCAGCGCGATGACGACGGTGAGGCCCGCGAAGACCACCGCCGAACCCGCGGTGCCGACGGCCCGGCCGACCGCTTCCTCGCGGTCCCGGCCCTCGGCCAGTTCGGACCGGTAGCGGGAGACGATGAACAGGGCGTAGTCGATACCGACCGCGAGGCCGATCATCAGGGCGAGGGTGGCGGTGCTGTCGCCGAGGTCGAGCGCGCTCGCGAGGGAGGTGATGGTGGCGACACCGATGCCGACGCCGACGATCGCCGTGAGCAGCGGCAGTCCGGCCGCGACCATGGAGCCCAGGGTGACGACGAGGACGATGGCGGCGATGGCGAGGCCGATGATCTCGCCGGTGGCGGCCTGCTCGGGCTCGGCCTGGAGCGCGTCGCCGCCCATGTCGACGGTGAGTCCGGCGTCCTTGGCCTTGTCCACGGTGGCCTCGAGGGCGTCCTTGGAGGTGTCCTTCAGTTCGACGGCGGAGACGTCGTACTTCACCGAGGTGTAGGCGACGGTGCCGTCCTTGCTGACGGCGTTGGTCGTGTACGGGTCGGTGACGGAGGCGACCTCGGAGCCGTCGCCGAGTTCCTTGACGGTCTTCGCGACGGTCGCCTTGTTGGCGGCGTCGGTCATCTTCTCCCCGTCGGGCGCCTTGAAGACGACGCGTGCGGTGGCGCCGTCGGCGCTCGCCCCCGGGAAGCGCTGTTCGAGCAGGTCGAAGGCCTTCTGTGCCTCGACGCCCGGGATGGAGAAGGAGGATGAGCCGGCGGTCGGCGCGGAGGCCGCGCCGACGCCCGCGAGGGTCAGCAGGGCTATCCAGATCAGGGCGACGAAGTGTCGTCGCCGGAAGGAGAACCGGCCGAGCTTGTAGAGGAACGTGGCCACGGAGGCGTACTCCCGGTCAGGTCGTGGTGATCAGGGCAGGGGTGACCAACCCGGCGGGGAGGCAGGGGTGATCGGCCCGACGACGGGAGCGGTGACGTCAGGTGGTGCGGACCGCGGGGACGGTCAGGTGGTGGGGGCGCCGAGGGCGGGGAGGACCACGGCGTCGATGTACGAGACGAGGAAGGCCTGCGTGGGCGGCTGCTCGTCGAGCATGGTGCGGGCGGCGAACGCGCCGATCATCATGTGCGGCAGGTATTCGATCGCGGGGTTGTCCGCGCGGATCTCACCCCGGTCGATCGCCCGCCGCAGCACCTGCTGGAACTGGGCCATCTCCGGTTCGACAAGATGCTCCTTGAACGCGCTCAGGAGGTCCGGGTTGTCGTGGATCGCCATGCCCAGAGCCCGCATCAGCGCGGAGTTCTGTGCCATCTCGCAGTCGTCCGACCGCAGGGTGAGGGCGTGCAGGTCGCCCTTGAGCGACCCGGTGTCGGCGTCGTCGGCGAAACCGCCCGGCTTGTTGTGGCGTACGGCCTTCGCGACGAGTTCGGCCTTGCCGCCCCACTGGCGGTAGAGCGTGGCCTTGCTGGAACGGGTGCGGGAGGCCACGGCGTCCATGGTGAGGGCGTCGTATCCGACCTCGCGAAGCAGAGCGAGCACGGCCTCGTACAGCTCGGCCTCGCGCTCCGGCGTAATGCGACTGCGACGCGCCGTTGCGACCTCAGTCATGTCCGCTCATCCTCCGACTCGGCTTCGACTCGTCCCCCTACACCCATGAAGATACCCCGGAAATCATCGAAACGAAACTGTTTCGTACGTGCCTTGGGTCACGTGTGTGAGAGACGGATAAGTTGCCCGGCCGGTTTGACCGGAAAAGCATGGGGAGGTGAGCTATCTGCGCCTGCCCCATCTCAGCGGTGACCTGTTGTGCTTCGTGGCCGAGGACGACCTCTGGCTCGCCCCCCTCGACCGGCCGGACCGCGCCTGGCGGCTCACCGTCGACCGCGCGAAGGCCGGCCACCCCCGCTTCTCCCCCGACGGCCGGCACATCGCCTACACCAGCTGGCGCGGGGTCGGCCCGGAGATCCATCTGGTGCCCGTGGACGGCGGTCCCGGACGACGGCTGACGTACTGGGGAAGCCCGGACACGCAGGTGTGCGGCTGGACCCCGGAGGGCGACATCCTGGCCGTCGCCTCCCACGGCGAACCCTTCTCCCACTTCACCTGGGCCTACAAGGTCCCCATCGACGGCGACCCCGGCCGCAAGCTGCCCTGGGGCCCGGTCTCCGACCTCCAGGCCGCCGACATCGACGGCGAGCGCAGAACCCTGCTGCTCACCGGCACTCCCCCGCACGAACCGGCCGCCTGGAAGCGCTACCGCGGCGGCGCCACGGGCCGGCTGTGGCTGCACGGGCAGCGGCTGCTGGAAGGCCTCGACGGCCACCTGCACTCCCCCCTCTTCGCCGGCGGCCGGATCGCCTTCCTCTCCGACCACGAGGGCGTCGGCAACCTCTACTCCTGCGCCTACGACGGCTCCGGCCTGCGCCGCCACACCGACCACGACGCCTTCTACGCCCGGCACGCCTCCAGCGACGGCACCCGGGTGGTGTACCAGTGCGCCGGGGACCTGTGGATCGTCGACGACCTGGCCGCCGGCTCCCAGCCGCGCCGGATCGACGTGCGCCCGGCCGGGCCGCGGGCGGGGCGGCGGCCGTACCAGATCCCGGCCGCCCAGCACGTGGACGGGATCTCCGTGGACGAGACGGGCCGGGCGAGCGCCGTCGTCGTACGCGGCAGCCTGTACTGGCTGACCCACCGGGACGGGCCGGCCCGGACGATCACCGACCGGCCCGGGGTGCGGGTGCGGCTGCCCGAGATGCTCGGCCCGGGCGGGCAGGTCGCCTACGTCACGGACGCGGCGGGCGAGGACGCCGTCGAGATCGCCTCCCTGCCGCGGGCGAGCGGGGACCGCGCGCCGCGCCGGCTGGCGTCCGGGAAGCTCGGGCGGGTCCTCGAGATGGTGGCGGACCCGGACGGCGAGTGCATCGCCATCGCCTCGCACGACGGACGGCTGCTGCTCCTCGACGCGGGCGAGGACTCCGGGGGAACTTCTCGGACGGAGTCCGGGGGAGGCGAGGTGAAGGAGCTGATCTCCTCCGTCAACGGGCCCGTCCGCGATCTGGCCTTCTCGCCCGACGGGGCCTGGCTGACCTGGTCGCATCCGGGGATCGGGCGGTCGCTGCGCCAGATCAAGCTGGCACGCTTGAAGGACCGGCTGATCATCGATGTGACGGGCGGCCGGTTCGAGGACGAGAACCCGGTGTTCACCCGGGACGGACGGTATCTGGCCTTCCTGTCCTGGCGCGGCTTCGACCCGGTGTACGACGTGCACACCGGGGACCTGTCCTTCCCGCTCGGCTGCCGCCCCTACCTGGTCCCGCTCTCGTCGGCGACGCCCTCTCCCTTCGCGCTGAACCCGGAGGGCCGGCCTGCCGCCGGGGGCCTGGACCCCGTGGAGGAGGGCGACAACGGCGGCGCCGTGACGGTGGAGGTGGAGGGGCTGGAGAGCCGGGTCACGCCGTTCCCGGTGACCGCCTCCAAGTACTCGGCGCTTTACCCGGTCGCTGGCGGCGGCCTGGTGTGGCTGCGCTGGCCGATCTCCGGGGCGCTGGGCGAGACGTTCGCCAACCCGGACGACACCAGCGGGCGGCCCACGCTCGAGTACTTCAACATCAGCAAGGCGAAGAAGGCCGAACTCGTCGGCCACCTGGACTGGTTCGCGGTCAGCGGGGACGGCACCCGGCTGGTCGTGGTCGACGAGGACGAACTGCGGGCCGTCCCCGCGACGGAGTCCGGCGACCTGGACTCGACGGTCTGGATCGATCTGCGGCGCATCCTGCACGAGGTGGACCCGGGCGCCGAGTGGCGCCAGTCGTACGAGGAGGCGGGCCGGCTCATCCGCGCCTACTTCTGGGACCCGGGGATGTGCGGGATCGACTGGGACGCGGTGCTGGCGCAGTACCGTCCGCTGGTCGAACGGGTCGCCTCGCCCGACGAGTTCGCGGACCTCCTGCGCGAGGTCCTGGGCGAACTGGGCACCTCGCACGCGTACGTCACTCCCGCCCGCCGCAACGAGGGGCCGCCGCACCACCGACGGCAGCAGGGGCTGCTGGGCGCCAACTTCGTGCGACGCGACGGCGGTTGGACGGTGCGACGGATCCTGCCCGGCGACTCCTCCGACTCCAAGGCACGGTCACCGCTCGCCGGCACCGGGATCCGGGAGGGCGCGGTGCTCACCCATGTCGACGGACGGCCGGTGGACCCGGTGACCGGCCCGTATCCGCTGCTGGCGGGCGCGGGCGGTACGACGGTGGAGCTCACCTTCACCCCGGCGGAGGGCGCGGCAGGGAGCGCACGGCGCGTGGCGGTCGTCCCACTCGTCGACGAGCGCCCCCTGCGCTACCAGGACTGGGTGGCCAAACGGCGAGAGGTGGTACGGGAGCTGAGCGGCGGCCGGTGCGGCTATCTGCACATCCCCGACATGGGCGGCTCGGGCTGGGCCCAGTTCAACCGGGACCTGCGGATGGAGGTGTCCAGGCCCGCGCTGATCGTCGACGTGCGCGGCAACGCGGGCGGGCACATCAGCGAGCTGGTGGTGGAGAAGCTGACCCGCACGATCCTCGGCTGGGACCTCACCCGCGACGCCCAGCCGGTGTCGTACGCCTCGAACGCGCCGCGCGGACCGGTGGTCGCGCTCGCGGACGAGGCGACCTCCTCGGACGGCGACATGATCACCGCGGCCTTCAAACTGCTGAAGCTGGGGCCGGTGGTCGGGCAGCGCACCTGGGGTGGAGTCGTCGGCATGACCGGCCGGCACCGGCTCGGCGACGGCACGGTCATCACCGTACCGATGAACGCGGCCTGGTTCGACGCGTACGGCTGGTCGGTGGAGAACCACGGCGTCGCCCCCGACCTGGAGACCCTGCGCACCCCCCTGGACTGGGCCGAGGGCCGCAACACCCAGTTGGAGGACGCCGTACGCCTCGCCCTGGACCTGCTGATCACCGACCCTCCGGCGTCCCCGCCGGACCACAGCGCCGTACCGGACCGGTCGCGGCCGAAGCTGCCGCCGCGGACGGGATGAGCAAGGGGGAAGGGGCGCCCCGTCGAGGCGCCCCTTCCCGCTGTTCACCGTGGGCCGTCAGCGGCGCGTCAGATGACCTCGTCGTCGAAGTCGACGCGGCCTTGCGGGGTCCGCCGCTCGGACTCCTCCCGCTCCGGACGCATGCGCTCCATGTCCTCGTCGCTGTCGCGCTCACGGCCGCGCTGCGGCATCTGGTCCTTGGCCTGTCCGGCCTTCTGCCTGGCCTGCTGCTGCGACTGCCCGGACCGGTCCTGGAACTTGTCCTTCATACCCATGTGGGTTCACTCCTGTAGGGAGATGAGGGGTCTTGGACCCCGTGGTGGGGCCTCGACCAGATTCACACGGGCGGACATCACGCGCATTTCGATCAACTACGGTGCGTAGCGCGGGCCTGTTCGTCGGCCGCCCCGCCCGCCCCCACCAGCCCCGTCCGCATGCCCCGCAGCCTGGGCGCGAACCGCTTCATCTCCCGCTGCGCGACGGTCCCGACGACCCCGGGAAGGTAGCCGCGCACGCCCTGCATGCCCCGCAGCCACCACTGCCCGTACACATGACTCGACCGGCGCTCGACACCGGCCACGATCCGGTCGACGGCCGGGCCCAGCGGGTACGTCTTGTTCGACGGCCACGGCAGCCGCTGCCGCAACTCCCGCATCACGGCCTCCTGATCGGCGCCGCGCACCATGTCGGTGTCGGTCCAGGACAGGTAACCCACGCCGACCCGCACCCCCTTGTGGCCGACCTCGGCGCGCAGACTGTGCGCGTACGCCTCCACGCCCGACTTGGACGCGCAGTACGCCGTCATCATCGGGGCGGGCGTGATGGCGGCGAGGGAGGCGATCTGCAGCAGGTAGCCGCGGCTCTCGATCAGCGCCGGCAGGAAGGCGCGGGCCGTGACCGCCGAGCCGATGAGGTTGACCTCGATCACCCGCCGCCACGCCTCCGGGTCGGAGTCCTCGAACGGGCCGCCGGTGGCGACACCGGCGTTGGCCACGACGACGTCCACCTTCCCGAAGCGTTCCTTCACCTCCGCCGCCACCCGGACCATCGCCTCGTGGTCGGTGACGTCGGCGTACCAGTGGCCGCTGTCGCCGTGCAGCCGCTCGGCGACCCGCTTGAGCTCGTCCGGTTCCAGGCCGACCAGCGCGACCTTCGCACCGCGTGCAGAGAGCTTGCGGGCGAGCAGCTCGCCGACACCCCGCGCGGCACCGGTGACCACGGCGACCTGGCCCTCCAGGCTGACCTTGCTCATGCGCCCTCCTTCAACTGCGTGTACGTGGAGACGAGTTCCCGGATCCGGCCGGTGACCAGGTCGGGCGCCTCGACCGGAGTCATGTGGCCGAGACCGGGCAGTTCGGTCAGGCCGGCACAGACCGGGAGCGCGGCCGCGATCCGGCGGGCGTGGACGGGCGGGGTCATCCGGTCGGCCGTCCCGACGACCACCGCCGTCGGCACCCTCAACTCCCGTACGGCGTGGTCGAGATCCAGCAGGTTCAGCACATGCGACCAGGCATGCCGCACCCGGCGCGGGCAGGCGTGCACGATCCGGGCGCAGCGGTCCACCATGTGCGGGGCCGAACCGGCGCCCATCGTGGCGTACTTGAGGATCCTCTTCGCGACCGGCGTGACCGGTCCGAGCGGCGCCCGCGAGCCGAGGACGTGCCGGGTCAGCCAGGTCCGCAGCCGGCCGGCCCGCAGCGGTACGACGGTGGACTCGGCGACCAGCCTCGAGGCACCGGTGCTGCACAGCAGGACGGCGCCGGCATGCTCCTCGAACGCGTCTCGGCCGGCCGCGGCCAACACCGTCATCCCGCCCATCGAGTGACCGGCGATCACAGCCTTCTCACCGGGCGCGAGGGCCGCGGCGAGGACGGCCTCCAGGTCGTCGGCGAGGGCGTCCGTGCTGCACACCTCGGCGGCCGGGGTGCGTCCGTGGCCGCGCTGGTCGTAGGCGATGACACGGTGGTCGGCGGCGAGGTCCCGGATCTGCGCCGACCAGAACGCGGTGGAGCAGGTCCAGCCGTGCGCGAGGACGACGGCGGGCGCGCCCTCGGGGCCGTGGATCTCGACATGCAGCGGGGAGCCGTCGGCGGAGACGACGGTCAGCTCGCGCGTCACGCGGTCACCTCGCTCGCGCTGGGCTTGCGCGCGGGCGCGCGCAGCACCTCGTACTCCGCGAGGTCCACCCGCCGGGTCGCACGCCGGAACTCGGCTGTCGTGCCCGGCCAGACGGTGGTGTTGCGGCCGCTCGCGTCGAGGTACCAGCTGGTGCAGCCGCCCGTGTTCCACACCGTGCGCTTCAACCGGTCCTGCACCCGACCGTTCCAGGCGTCGACGGCACTCGGGCGGGCGTCGAGCGCCACGCGGCCTCCCCCAGTGCCTTGAGGGCCTGGGGGGACCCCCAGGACGTCCAGTTGGCGCAGATAGTCGGCCATGTAGTTCAGCTGGGACTCGATCATCAGGATCATGGAGGAGTTCCCGAGGCCGGTGTTGGGTCCGATCACCGACATCCAGTTGGGGAAGCCGGCGGCGGACGCGCCGCGCAACGCCGCCATCCCGTCCTTCCAGCTCTCCGCCAGCGTCCGCCCGTCGGCGCCCACCACCCGCTCGGCGATCGGCATGTCGGTCACATGGAAGCCGGTACCGAAGACGATCACGTCCGCCTCGGCCTCGGTGCCGTCCGCGGCGATCAGCGTGGACCCGCGGATCTCGCTCAGCCCGCTCGCGACGACGTCCACGTTCGGCCGGGCGATCGCCGGATAGTAGGTGCTGGACAGCAGGATCCGCTTGCAGCCGATGCGGTAGTCCGGGGTGAGCCTGGCGCGCAGGGCCGGGTCCTTGATGGCGCGGGCCATGTTCCGCCTGGCGAGCTGCTCCACGAAACCGAGCTCGTTCGGGTGCTTGGTGAACGCCTGCACCTGGAGCTCGCGAATGCCCCACAGGAGTCCCCGGCGGACCTGGCCGGTGAACGGCAGGGCCCGGTGGAGCGCCCGCTCCGCGCCGCTGATGGCACGGTCGACGCGGGGCATCACCCACGGCGGGGTGCGCTGGAACAGGGTCAGCCGGGAGACGGCCGGCTGGATGGCGGGCACGATCTGGATCGCCGAGGCGCCCGTGCCGACCACGGCGACCCGGCGGCCCGCGAGATCGTGGCCGTGGTCCCAGCGGGCCGAGTGGAAGACCTTGCCCGGGAAGCCGCCGAGCCCCGGAACGTCCGGGACCTTCGGCTCGGACAGCGGCCCGGTGGCGGAGACGACGACATCGGCGGCGTACCGCCCGCGGCTCGTCTCGATGTCCCAGCGCAGTTCCCGCTCGTCCCAGGTCATCCGCAACACCTCGGAGTCGAGACGGAGGTGGGGGCGGAGGCCGAACAGGTCGGTCACATGCTCCAGATAGGCGCGGATGTGCTCCTGACCGGAGAAGGTGCGCGGCCAGTCGGGGTTGGGCGCGAAGGAGAAGGAGTAGAGATGGGAGGGCACGTCGCACGCACACCCGGGATAGCTGTTGTCCCGCCAGGTGCCGCCCACACTGCCCGCCCGCTCCAGGACGACGAAATCCGTGATCCCCTCACGGCGCAGCCGCACGGCCGCCCCCAGCCCGCCGAATCCGGACCCGATCACCGCCACCCGTACGTGTTCGGTCATGCCGACTCCTCCCGCCGTCCGCCCCACCGCACCACTGCGCCAGTGAACACTGGCGCAGTCGGACTGTAGAGCAGCTCCGTACCGAGCGGTAGGGGCCGGGGGAATGACGTTCGCGCCGACGGCCGCCGCCGCGGGCACCGCGGGTACCGCGGGTACGACATAGGCTTCCGCCGTGGCGGACAAGCGCGAATACCGGACGGAGGAGCTGGCCAGGGAGGCCGGCATCACAGTGCGCACCCTGCGCTTCTACCGCGAGCGCAAGCTGCTCGCGCCCCCTCGCCGCGAGGGCCGTATCGCCTGGTACGACGACCATCACCTGGCCCGCCTGCGCACGATCTCCGCGCTCCTCGAACGCGGCCACACCCTGACCGGCATCGCGGAACTGGCGGACGCCCTGGACCAGGGCCGGGACGTGGCCGACCTGATCGGCGTCGGCGGCCCCACCGAGGAGGAACCGATCCGCCTCACCCCGGAGCAGCTCGCCGCCCGCTTCGAGGACCAGGCCACCCCCGAGAACCTCGCCGCCGCCCTCGACCTCGGCTACCTGGGCACCGACGGCGACGAGATCGTCCACGTCAGCCGCCGTCTGCTGGACGTCTCCGCCGCGCTGGTCCGCGAGGGCATCCCGCTCGCGGAGGTCCTCGCCGCGGGCGCCCGCGTCCGCGAACACGCCGACGCCCTCGCGGAACTCTTCACCACCCTGGTCCTGCGCCACGCCCGCGAGGAGGACCTGCCCCGCCTGCGCCCCCTGGCCCGGAGCGTGATGGAGGCGGAACTGTCACTGGCGCTGGACCGGCGGCTGCGGAAGGGGACTCGGCGGCCGCAGGGACCTCAGAGGTCGTAGACGACGGTCACCGGCGCGTGGTCCGACCAGCGCTCGCCATGCGTGGCGGCCCGCTCCACGTACCCCTTGACGGCCCTGCCCGCGAGACGGGGCGTCGAGACGTGGAGGTCGATCCTCCAACCTGAATCGTTGTCGAAGGCCCGCCCCCGGTACGACCACCACGTGTACGGCCCGTCGGCGTCCGGGTGCAGGGTCCGTACGACGTCGACGAAGCCGCCGTCCTCCGGGGCGAAGACGCGCGTCAGCCAGTCCCGCTCCTCCGGGAGGAAGCCGGAGTTCTTCTGGTTCGCGCGCCAGTTCCTCAGGTCGGCCTGCTGGTGGGCGATGTTCCAGTCGCCGCAGACCAGCACCTCGCGGCCGTCGGCGGCGGCGCGTTCGCGCAGGTCCTTCAGATGGGCCAGGAACTCGGTCATGAAGCGGACCTTCTCGTCCTGGCGGTCGGTGCCGACCTCGCCGGAGGGCAGGTAGAGCGAGGCCACCGTCACACCGGGGAGGTCGGCCTCGACGTAGCGGCCGGTGGCGTCGAACTCGGCGGAGCCGAAGCCGATGCGGACGGCGTCCGGTTCACGGCGGGTGAAGAGGGAGACACCGGCCCGTCCCTTGGCGGCGGCGGGGGCGTGCGTGACGTGCCAGCCCTCCGGCGCGCGGACCGCCGCGGGCAGCTGCTCCGGCTCGGCGCGCACCTCCTGCAGGCACAGCACATCGGCGGAGGTGTCCGCGAGCCACTCCACGAAGCCCTTCTTCGCGGCGGCACGCAGCCCGTTCACGTTCACGGAGGTCACAGTCAGCACCCGGGCACGATACCGGCACAATGGACCGGGCCCGGAAACAGCTCTCCCCCGCGACGGGCGGGCCCGGAAAACAGTTTCTCCCCGATTTGGCATAGACATACTGTGAGCAGCATGAATATACGCCGCGTGCCCTTCGACCACCCCGACGCCGTGAAGCTGAACGACGAGGTGCAGGCCGAGTACCACGATCGCTACGGCGACGGCGGCGACGCCACGGTCCTGGAACCCTCCGACTTCCTCCCGCCGCGCGGGGTGTACCTCATCGCGTACGACGAGACCGACCGCCCCGTGGCCACCGGCGGCTGGCGCAGCCAGGACGAGAACGGCGAGGGCAACGAGGACGGCGACGCCGAACTGAAGCGCATGTTCGTGATCCGGGAGATGCGCGGACTGGGCCTGGCGCGGCGGATCCTCTCGGCGCTGGAGGACGACGCCCGGGCGGCCGGCCGCGTGCGGATGGTCCTGGAGACCGGCACCGAACAGCCCGAGGCCATCGCCCTGTACACCTCCAGCGGGTACACGCCGTGCGGGAAGTTCGGCTACTACCGCGCGTACGACTCGAGCCGGTGCTTCGCCAAGCCGCTCGGTTCGTAGGACAGCCCGTGGGGCCGCTCAGCTTCTGAGATAGGCCAGTACCGCGAGGACCCGTCGGTGGGTGTCCTCGGCCGGCGGCAGGTCCAGCTTCGTGAGGATGCTGCCTATGTGTTTGCCGACGGCCGCCTCGGAGACCACGAGCGCCCTGGCTATCGCGCCGTTGGACCTTCCCTCCGCCACCAGCGCCAGCACCTCGCGCTCGCGTGCCGTCAGCCGGGCCAGCGGGTCGCGGCGCCGGCGCAGCAGTTGTCGTACGACTTCCGGGTCGACGACCGTGCCGCCGGCCGCGACCTCGCGCAGGGCGTCCACGAACTGCTCGACCTGGCCGACGCGGTCCTTGAGCAGATAGCCGACCCCGGTGCCGTCGCCGGAGTCGAGGAGCTCGGCGGCGTAGGCCCGCTGGACGTACTGGCTGAGGACGAGGACGGGCAGCCCGGGGCGCTCGGCGCGCAGCCGGACCGCGGCGCGCAGGCCCTCGTCCTGGAAGGCGGGGGGCATGCGGACGTCGGTCACCACGACGTCCGGCAGGTGGTCGGCGACCGCCGTCAGCAGGGCCGGGGCGTCGCCGACCGCCGCGACGACCTCGTGGCCGAAGCGGGTGAGCAGGGTCGTCAGGCCGTCGCGGAGCAGGACGCCGTCCTCGGCGAGGACTACCCGCAGGCCTTCTTCCCGCCGGGACGGCCCGGGTCGTCCGGCTCGCGGTTCTCGCAAGGTATCTCCACACGCAGCAGGGTCGGTCCGCCCGGCGGACTGGTCACCGACAGTGTTCCATCCAGCACCGACACCCGGTCCGCGAGACCGGTGAGGCCGGTGCCGCGCGTGCTGTCGGCGCCGCCGCGCCCGTCGTCCCCGACCTCCAGGACGAGCAGCCGCCCGCCCCCGCGCTCCACGTACTCCGCCCGCACACGCGCGCGTCGTGCCCCGCTGTGCCGGGCGACGTTGGCGAGCGACTCGCGGACCACGAAGTAGGCGGCGGCTTCCACAGCCTGTGGAAGCCGGGGCGCGGGCAGCACGCACTGCACGTCCACGGGGACGGGCGAGCGGTCGGCGGCGTCGGCGACGGCCGCCTCCAGGCCGTGGTCGGCGAGCACCTGGGGGTGGATGCCGTGGATCAGCTCCCGCAGTTCCGCGAGGGCGGCCCCCGCCTCGTCCTGGGCGCGCGCGAGATGCTCGGCGAGCGGTCCGCCGGGCGGGGCGTCGAGGCGGGCCAGGCCCAGGGCCATGGAGAGGGCGACGAGCCGCTGCTGGGCGCCGTCGTGCAGGTCGCGTTCGATCCGCCGCCGCTCCGCCTCGAAGGCGTCGACGAGACGGGCGCGGGAGCGGGTGAGGGCGACGACCCGCGCCTCCGGACCGCCGTCGCGCGGCGCGACCAGACGCCGGGTCAGCGCGGCCCGGGCCCCGGCCGCGGCACCGAGGACGTACGCGCCGGCCACCAGCAGCAGCGCCCCGAGCACGGCGGCGGCGAACGCGGCGGGCTGCCCGGTGACCGTCCACACCTTCAGCACCTTCACCTCCCGCCCGTCGCCGACCGTCGCCAGCAACAGCGGGGTCGCCGTCGTCGCCGCCGGCAGGACCAGCGCGACCAGGAGCAGGACCGCCTCGGCGGGCCAGAGCAGCCCCGCGGCGAGGACGGTGTGACCGAGCTCGCGCCAGGTGGCGCGCTCCCGCAACCGGGTCGCGAGCCAGGCACGCACGCCCGGCGCGTGCGGCTCGACGTGCGCGCCGGGCGCACGGTCCGTGTCGACCCACCGCAGCCGACGCCGCTCCACCGCGGCCGTGGGCAGCCCGGCGAGGACGACGACCGCGAGGAGCGGCACCCCCACCAGCACGATCGCCAGCACCACCCCGGCCGCCACCCACGCCACCAGCCCCACCAGGACGACGGCCCCGCCGACCGCGCCCGTCAGCAGATAGGCGGCGGCACGCCAGGGCCACGGCGAGAGCAGGTAGCGCGGCCGGGACAGCGCCTGCCACACGTTGCGGGGATGCGTGTCGATCACCGTAGAACCGTAGAAGGAGGGACGGGCGCGGGCCATCCGTCCAGGCGGAGCCCCGGGGGTATGGCAGGCCCTACCCCGGCTCTCGCCCCTGCCCCAACGACCTGACCGGCCCTGCCGCGCTTTCCTGGGGCCATGACCGAACACGCCGTCCAACTCACCGCCGTCCACAGGCGATACGGCTCCGCGGACACCGGTGTGACCGCGCTCGACGACATCACGCTCGCCCTCCCCCGCGGCTCCTTCACCGCCGTCATGGGCCCGTCCGGGTCCGGCAAGTCGACGCTGCTGCAGTGCGCCGCCGGGCTCGACCGGCCCACGTCGGGGTCCGTGCGCATCTCGGGCACCGAGCTGACCGGGCTGAGCGAGCGCCGACTGACCCTGCTGCGGCGGGAGCGGATCGGGTTCGTCTTCCAGTCGTACAACCTGCTGCCCGCGCTGACCGCCGCCCAGAACGTCGCCCTCCCGCTGCGCCTGGCCGGCCGCCGCCCCGCGAAGGCCGCGGTACGCGAGGCGCTGCGGCAGGTCGGCCTCGCCGAACGCGCCGGCCACCGGCCTTCCCGGCTCTCCGGCGGGCAGCAGCAGCGCGTCGCACTCGCCCGCGCCCTGATCACCCGCCCCGAGGTGCTGTTCGGCGACGAGCCGACCGGCGCCCTCGACTCCACCACCGGGCGGGAGGTGCTGACCCTGCTGCGCGCGCTGGTCGACGCCCACGGCCAGACCGTCGTCATGGTCACCCACGATCCGTCGGCCGCCTCGTACGCGGACCGGGTCGTCTTCCTGGTCGACGGCCGGGTGCACGACGAGTTGTGCGGAGCGGACGCGCAGCGGATCGCGGCTCGCACGGCCGGATGGGAGAAGTGGGGTTCCGGTACGTCCACGTCCACGTCCCCGGAGGTCGCCGCGTGCTGAGCGTCGCACTGCTCACCCTGCGGGCCCGCTGGGCCGCCTTCGTCGGCAGTTTCGTCGCCCTCGCCCTGGGGGTCGGGCTGCTGGCCGTGATGGGGCAGGCCTTGGCCGCCGCGCAGCACGCCCCGGAGCGCGCGCCGGAGCGTTTCGCGCTGGCGCCGGTGGTGGTGCAGGGGCTGAGCACCCTGCGGGTCACGACCCCGACCGGCGAACGCACGGCGAAGCTGACGACCCCTCACTCCGTCCCGACCGCGACCGTGGCCGCGCTCCGCGCCCTCGGCACGGTCACGCAGGACCGTTCCTTCCCGGTCCGGGCGGCCGGAGCGCCCGGGGGCCTCGTCGGCCACCCCTGGCCGACGGCCCGCTTCGCCCCGTACGAACTCGGCGCGGGCCGCCCGCCCGAGGCGGCCGACGAGGTCGTGACCACCGGGAACTGGGCGGCGCCGGGCGACCGGTTGCGCACCGGGGACGGGCCGGTACGGGTCGTCGGGACGGTACGCGCGCGTGGCTTCGAGAACGCGGTGTTCTACACGGAGGCGAGGGCCGCTCGGCTCGCCCCCGGTTCCCGGCAGCTGGTGGTGGAGGGATCGGACCCGGCGGCGGTGCGGGCAGCCGTGGGCTCGGCCGCGCAGGTGCTCACCGGCCCCGCCCGCAGGCTGGCGGACGCCGACCCGGACCGGGACACCGAGGCCCTCACCGCGCTGAACGCCCTGTTCGGCACCGCGGGCGGGGTGACGGCGTTCGTCTCGGTGTTCGTCGTGGCCTCCACGTTCGCCTTCGCGGTGGACCGGCGGCGCCGCGAGTTCGGGTTGCTGCGCACCACGGGTGCCACCCCGGGCCAGATCCGGCGGACGGTCCTCGCGGAAGCGCTGCTGGTCGGCACGCTCGCCTCGGCGGCGGGCTGCGGACTGGGCGCGTACGGCGCCCCGCGGCTGGCGGAACTGGTCGTCGACGGCGGTCTCGCGCCGTCCTGGTACACGATCGGCGGCGGCTCCTCCTGGCCGTACCAACTGGCCTTCTGGACGGGCCTGTCGGTCGCCCTGTGCGGGGCGGCCGCCGCGAGCCGGCGCGCCGGGCGGACCGCGCCGGCGCAGGCGCTGCGCGAGGCGTCCGTCGAGAGGCGCGCACTGCCGTTCGGGCGCCGGTTGTGCGGCGCCGCGCTGCTCGTCACGGCGTGCGCGCTCCTCACCCACGCCCTGTTGACCGACCCGGGCGACCTCCTGCACCGCAAGACCTACATCAGCCGCCCCATGCTCCTCATCACGGCGGTCGCACTGCTCTCCCCCGCGCTGGTCCGTCCGCTGATGCCCAGGCTGCCCGGGGTGATCGGGCTGCTGGTGCGGGAGAACGCCGTCACACAGGTCCGCCGCACCGCCGCCGTGGCCGCGCCCGTGCTGGTGACCGTGGCGCTCGCGGGCTCCCTGCTGGGCGCGACGGCCACCCTGGACGAGACGCGGGCGGCGGAGGCGGGGCAGCGGACGGCCGCGGACTTCGTGGTGACCGCGGAGAACGGCACGGCCCTCGCACCGGGCACGGTGGAGCGGCTGCGCCGCGTCCCCGGCGTCACGTTCGCCTCCTCAAGCGCGGCCACCGCCGTGTACACGCTGGAGGACGGGGTGGCGCTGGTGAAGTCCGAGGCGCGGGCGGTCGATCCCGGGGCGCTCGCCCGGACCGTACGGCTGCCGGTGACGGCCGGCCGGCTCGCGGACCTCGACGACGGTTCGATCGTCGTGACCGAGGAGTGGGCGAACCACTCGGTGGGCCGGCGGGTACGGGTGTGGCTCGGCGACGGCACCGAGCGTTCACTGCGGATCGCCGCCGTGCTGGCCACGGGAACCGGGGACGGCGGCGCGTACGTCAGCACGGCCGGCTCGGGTGGCGCGCCGGTGGACCGGGTCGACGTACGGGTGCGCGCGGACGCCGACCCGGCGGCGGTCGCGGCGGGGTTGCGGACGGCGGCCGCCGAC
This sequence comes from Streptomyces sp. NPDC002588, assembly GCF_040295925.1. Taxonomy (NCBI): domain Bacteria; kingdom Bacillati; phylum Actinomycetota; class Actinomycetes; order Kitasatosporales; family Streptomycetaceae; genus Streptomyces; species Streptomyces sp. NPDC002588. Next base: position 61,796 of record NZ_JBEOWF010000006.1, on the reverse strand, counting down.
GGAGGGCGGGTGCTGAGCCGCTCCCAGTGGATCGCGGCGGCCCACCCGCGGACCAACCGGACGACCCGCCTCGGCCTGTTCCTCGTCCTGGGCATCGCGCTCCTGTACACCGGCATCTCGCTCGCCAACACGCTGCTCATGGCGGCCGCGGACCGCCGACGGGACCTGACGGCCCTGCGGCTGGCCGGCGCCACGCGCGCGCAGATCCTGCGACTGACCGCCGCGGAGTCACTGACCGTCGTCGCCCTGGGCGGGGCGCTCGGCCTGCTGGTCACCGTCGTCAACCTGGCCGCGATGTGGGGCGCGTTGCACCTGGTCTCCGCACCGGCGGCGCTCGTCGTCCCCTGGCAGGCCCTCGCCTGGACGACGACGGCCTGCGCGACGATCGCGATGACAGCCACCCTGCCCCCGACAGCCCTCGCCCTACGCACGACGGGACCCCATGCTGCATGGACCTGAGGGGACTTGAACCCCTGGCCCCCTCGATGCGAACTCTACTGTGCGTGCTGCGCCCCGGAGGGCCACTGTCCGTCGGCGAACTGTCGCCCCCAGTAGTAGGGGTTCACCTCTGCGAGGGTTCGCGCTTCCCACTCGGTCGGATCGCCTTCCTGTGGGACTGCGACTTCCACTGACGGCCCCCAAAGCGCGAGCCGCTCCTGGCAGACACCGCAGGGGGGAAGGATCAGAATCCGCCCGTGTTCCAGATCCCGGCAGACGCAGGCGGAGGCGACAACGGCACGGTCCTGCGTATAGGCCTGGATGAGGGCCCCCGTCTCCTGACACAGCGCGACCGAGCCGTGCAGGTTGTCCAGGCCGACGCTGGTGAGGATCCCACCGTCGGCCAGCCGTACAGCCGCTGCACCACCCGGCTCGTCCAGGCGCCAACGCCGATCCATCAGATCCACGGCAGCGTCTATGAGGGCCTGGTCGAGATTCATGTAGGGGAGTCTGGCACAGCCCGTCTCGGTGCTGTCTCGTCGGTGAACGCGGTCCGGCAGATCAGGATGACTGGGGTTCCAGAGGAAATGCTCAACCGGTCTGCCTCATCCTTCGAGGGCATGCGCGGGCAGATCTCCTCGCCTTCGCCACGCCCTGGTCCCTGAGCAGACCTCGGCTGATCAGACGATCGCCGGCGGTTGGCGTCGGTCGGCTGCGGTCGCGGCAGTTGCTGTACTTCGCTGCTGTACGGCCACCGGCTCCACATCATGGGTCCTGCCGCCGTCGTCTACGACGCAACCCCCCGGCGCAGGCGACGGCGACGAAGAAAGTGCCGCCTATTGTCATAGGGAGGTTGGAAGCGAAGGGCCTCAGAGGGGGGTGTTCAAGGAAGGCTCGGCCGAACGCAATTCCGATCAGGGCGGCTGTCAGCCCGATCGCCCACAAGAGCAGTACTTGCAACCACATGCTCCGGGTGCTCAGCCAAGAAGTCATCGGATCATCATGCACCCGACGGGGTTAATCGGACATACGGTGGCTACGACGGAGTCGCCAGGCGCGGATCTCGCCGTAGAGCACGGATGCCGCAAGTATGAAGAGCACGGTCTCTATGCTCGCTGACCACGGTTCAGGCACCCACCAGTGACCTATGACCGCCCATCCAGCGAGGATCAGCACGGCAAGGACGTAGCCGCGCAGACGCACACTCAGCCGACGCACATCGCGCCGTGGTTCAACTGCCATGATGGCCCCGTGTCATTGCGGGATGGTGCTTGATCACAAGCGCATGCTGCTCACCTCTGCCCGGTAGGTCAATACTCCGGCAGGGACTCGGTGTTGGATCACGTACCGGCTGCATCGCGGCTCTCCAGCGTCGGCAGAGACGCAAGATCCGGAGTAGCTGCTGTACGGCATGTCAAAGCCCCGGTCGGGAATCCCGACCGGGGCTTTGAGCTGCGTGGACCTGAGGGGATTTGAACCCCTGGCCCCCTCGATGCGAACGAGGTGCGCTACCGGACTGCGCCACAGGCCCTTGCAACGAGTGAAACTCTAGCACCCCGATCGGCGTGCTTGGAAATCCGTTCCCCGAGGCCGGGCGGGGGTGCCGGGGGCCTCATTCGTTGGCCGCGCGGGGCCGCTCGCCGTCCTCGTACTGGTCGAAGAGCGGGGTGCGGCCGCGTTCGCGGGAGCGGCGTGCCGAGGCCGCGCGGCGGGCGTCGCTGCGCTCGTCGCCGTCCCCCGCCGCGTCCTCCGCGTGGTCCGTCTCCTCCGACGGCGTGTCTCGCGCCACGTCCCCGGAGTCCGCCGTCTCCTGCTCCGGTACGACCGTGCTGGAGCGGGCGGAGCTCCAGGCGTCGGGGGCGCCGAGGTCCACGTCGGACGTGGCGCGCGGGGCGACCGGTGCGGTCACGTACGTCGGCAGCGGTACCGGGACCGGGTCCCAGCTGTCGCCGTGTCCCGGGCGGCGCTGCCGCTCGCGCTGCTGGTCGACCCACTCCGCGTGGTCGGTCTGCTCGACGAGCGCCCTGCGGTCCGCCGCGAGGGCGAGCAGGCCCGGGTCGGTCTCCGGTTCGGCGCCCTGGTGCGGCTCCTCCGTGCCGGTCTCGGGGCCCGGGTCGACCGATGCCGCCGCCGAGGCCGGCGCGCGGCGACGGGGCTGGCGTTCGCGCAGGTGCTGTGCCGCGACCTCGGCGCGTCTGCGGTCCATCTGGTAGGCGAAGCGACGCCGCTCCTGGGTGCGCAGGTGCGCGATGTAGGAGCTGAGCAGGACGGCGGGCACGCCGGGTGCCCAGAGGAAAGCGAGCCCGCCGACGGCGGCGACGATCGCGCCGAGGGTGAAGGCGAGGAAGAGCAGGACCGTGGTGCGCCTGCGGCGTGCGAGCACCTTCGAGCGCTGGGCGCGTGCGGCGGCAGCCTGTGCGCCGGGCGGCGTGCGCCGGGCGGCCGGCACCCGCTGGTGCGCCGGGGCGGCGCCTCCTTCGGAGGAGGGTGCATGATCGTGCGCGGGTTTGGCCGACTGCTCGCGCGACGGGTCGCGCATCGCCTCGGGGCGTTCCTGTGCGCGTTCCTGCGCTCGGCCCTGGCCGCGGTCCGGACCCCGGTCCTGGCCGCGTTCGTGCGCGCGCTCGGGGACCCGTTCGGGATCGCGTTCCTGCACGGGTGCCTGCGCCCGGGCGCGGGTCGGAGGCATGGCGAAGGCCCGGACGTCCACCGAGTCGGTGACGGCGTCCGGGGCGTCGGCGCCCTGCTCCCCCTCCTCGGTGGAGCGCGCCCGCAGGTCCTTGGCGTACCGGCGCTCCATGCCCGCCCGTCCGGACAGCAGCCGGATGGCGGTGCTGAAGCGTTCCGTCGGACGGGCTTCGTTCAGCTCGTCCTGCCTACGGAGCCACATCGGCACCAAGTAGGCGGCCCAGGCCCCGACGATGACTGCGTAGATGAGGCCGCTGCTGCTCACGCCTCACACCGTAGAGGGGTTTGCGTGAGGCCATCCGCCAATTGGGCCGGTGTGTCGCACGATCTGGCTGATATTTCGAGCTTTTTTTGCGACCGATGCGATCAACAGATCACTTTCGAACGTTTATTCGGGCTTCGGGGCTGGCGGTTCTTTCGGGGACCGGCTCATTTCAATTGGACGCGTTCTGCGAGCGCGCACGCCGCCAGCGGCCCAGCAGGCCTTCCGGGACCTCCTCCGCCGTGAGCGCGAAGACGAGGTGGTCGCGCCAGGCGCCGTCGATGTGGAGATAGCGCGGCCGCAGCCCTTCCTCACGGAATCCGAGTTTCTCCACCACCCGGCGGCTGGGCCCGTTCTCGGGGCGAATGCAGACCTCGATGCGGTGCAGTCCGACAGTGCGGAAACAGTGGTCCACTACGAGCGCCACGGCCGTGGGCATCACCCCGCGGCCGGCCACCGCCTCGTCCACCCAGTAGCCGACGTGTCCGGAGCACATCGACCCCCAGGTGATCCCGGCGACCGTCAACTGCCCGACGAGCTGCCCCTGGTACTCGATGACGAACGGCAGCATCCGCCCCGCGTTCGCCTCGGAGCGCAGATGGCGCACCATCTGGCGGTAGGTGGGCCGGTGTGCGATCGGCCCGCTGGGCGCGGGCGGCGGGATGGTCGCCTCCCAGGGACGCAGCCAGTCCCGGTTGCGCCGGTTGACCTCGCGCCAGGCCCGCTGGTCGCGCAGTTTTATCGGCCGTAGGACGACGTCGCCCTCCGTCAGTTCGACCGGCCAGGATGCGCTGTTCAGCTCGCACCCCCGGCACTCGCCCCGGGTCTCGGGTGGTCACCGCCGCGGAGCTGGTCCACGGCGTGCTTCAGCAGGGGCTCCAGGACGGCCAGGCCGTCCTTCACCCCGCCGGTCGAACCCGGCAGGTTGACGATCAGTGTGCGTCCCGCCACCCCGGCCACACCGCGGGAGAGCGCCGCGGTGGGCACCTTCTCCCGGCCGTACGCCCGGATGGCCTCCGCGATGCCCGGCACCTCGTGGTCGAGCACCGCGCGGGTGGCCTCGGGGGTGCGGTCGGTGGGCGAGACGCCGGTACCGCCGGTGGTGACGACGACGTCGTACCCGGCGTCCACCGCGGCGCGCAGGGCGGCCGCCACGGGGTCGCCGTCCGGGACGACCCGAGGGCCGTCGACCGCGAATCCGAAGCCCTTGAGGCCGTCGGTGATCAGCGGGCCGCCCCTGTCCTCGTAGACCCCGGCGGCCGCCCGGTTGGAGGCGGTCACGACGAGCGCCCGGTACGGCACCGCGCTCATGCCCGGCTCCAGTCGCCCGACTTGCCGCCCGTCTTCTCCTCCACGCGCACGTCCGTGATGACCGCTCCCTTGTCGACCGCTTTCACCATGTCGATCACGGTCAGCGCGGCGACGGAGACCGCGGTGAGCGCCTCCATCTCCACGCCCGTGCGGTCCGTCGTCTTCACCGTGGCGGCGATCTCCACGGCGTCGTCCGCGACCGACAGGTCCAGTTTCACACCGGAGACCGACAACGGGTGACACAGCGGGATCAGGTCCGGGGTCCGTTTGGCGCCCATGATGCCCGCGATCCGGGCGGTGGCGAGGGCGTCCCCCTTGGGGAGCCCCTCGCCGCGCAGCAGCTCGACCACACGGGGCGAGACGAGGACACGGCCGCTGGCGCGCGCGGTGCGCGCGGTCACGTCCTTGCCGGACACGTCGACCATGCGGGCGGCGCCCGCCTCGTCGATGTGCGTGAGTCGATCCTGCTCAGGGGGTCCGGGGGTCTCCCCCCGGAAAGGCACAGTCATGGTCTGTCGGCGCTTCCGGTCGGGCCTGTTGTGCGCGACACGGTACTCCCCACCAGGAGGGCTCAGCCGAGCAGGACCACCTCGACCTCGGTGTCCGGGTCGACCGACTCCACGTCCTCGGGGACCACGATCAGCGCGTCGGCGTGCGCGAGGGCGGCCACCAGGTGGGAGCCGGCGCCGCCGACGGGGCGGACGGTGCCGTCGGTGTGGGTGGCGCGCAGGAACTGTCTGCGGCCCTTGGGGGAGGTCAGCGCCTTGTCGGCGGTCAGTCGCGCGCGCGTGGTGGGCCGGTGGACGTCCCGTAGGCCCATGAGGGTGCGGATCGCGGGGCGGACGAACAGCTCGAAGGAGACGTACGACGACACCGGGTTCCCGGGCAGGGCCAGCAGGGGGATGTGGTCGGGGCCGATGGAGCCGAAGCCCTGGGGTTTGCCGGGCTGCATGGCGAGCTTGCGGAAGTCGATGCCGCTGCCCGCCTCGTCCTCGTCGCCGACGGACGACAGGGCCTCCTTGACGACGTCGTACGCCCCGACGCTCACCCCGCCGGTGGTGACGAGGAGGTCGGCGCGCACGAGCTGGTCCTCGATGGTGGAGCGGAGCGTCTCGGCGTCGTCGGCGACCGCGCCCACCCGGTAGGCGATGGCTCCGGCGTCCCGCGCGGCGGCGGTGAGGGCGAAGCTGTTGGAGTCGTAGATCTGCCCGGCGCCGAGCTCCTCGCCGGGCTGGACGAGTTCGCTGCCGGTGGACATGACGACCACGCGAGGGCGGGGCCGCACCCGGACCGTGCCCCGGCCGATCGCGGCGAGCAGCGCGATCTGCGGCGGTCCGAGGACGGTGCCGGCCTCGAGGGCGCGGTCGCCGGCCCGTACGTCGCTGCCCTTCGCGCGTACGTGCGCGCGTGCCTCGGCGGGGCGGTGCACGCGCACGTGTCCCGAGGCCTGCTCGGGGGCGAGGCTGCGGGCGCGCATGCCGCCGACGGGGCCCGCGCCGAGGCCGCCGTCGGTCCACTCCACGGGGACGACCGTCTCGGCGCCCGGCGGCAGGGGGGCGCCGGTCATGATGCGGGCGGCCTGCCCCGGTCCCACGTGGAGCAGGTCGGCGGCCTGGCCGGCCGCGATGTCCCCGACGACCTCCAGGGCCGCCGGGAACTCCTCGCTCGCGCCCGCGACATCCGCGACCCGCACCGCGTACCCGTCCATGGAGCTGTTGTCGAAGGGCGGCAGCGAGACCGGCACCGTGACGTCGTCGACCAGGACGCAGCCCTGGGCGTCGGGCAGTTGCAGCTCGATGGGCTCCAGGGGGCGGACGGTGGCGAGGATGTCCTCCAGGTGCTCGTCCACCGACCACAGGTGGTCCTGGCCGGTGGGGCGGGGCGCGGCGGTGCTCAAAGTGGCTACATCTCCTCGGTGACGTAACTGCGAAGCCAGGACCGGAAGTCCGGACCCAGATCTTCACGCTCGCACGCGAGTCTGACAATGGCACGCAGATAGTCGCCGCGGTCGCCGGTGTCATAGCGGCGGCCCTTGAAGACGACGCCGTGCACCGGGCCGCCGACCTTCTCGTCCTGGGAGAGGAGCTGGAGGGCGTCGGTGAGCTGGATCTCGCCGCCGCGGCCCGGCTCGGTCTCGCGCAGCACGTCGAAGACGGCCGGGTCGAGGACGTAGCGTCCGATGATCGCGTAGTTCGAGGGGGCGTCGGCCGGCTCCGGCTTCTCCACCAGGCCGGACACCTTGACCACGTCCCTGTCGGGGGTGGTTTCCACGGCCGCGCAGCCGTAGAGGTGGATCTGCTCGGGGGCGACCTCCATGAGCGCGACGACGCTGCCGCCGTACAGCTCCTGGATCTCGATCATCCGCTGGAGCAGCGGGTCGCGGGGGTCGATGAGGTCGTCGCCGAGCAGGACGGCGAACGGCTCCTGCCCGACGTGCGGGGCGGCGCACAGGACGGCGTGGCCGAGGCCCCTGGGGTCGCCCTGCCGGACGTAGTGCATGGTGGCGAGGTCGCTGGACTCCTGGACCTTGGCGAGCCGGTTGGCGTCGCCCTTCTTCTCCAGCGCCGACTCGAGTTCGTAGTTGCGGTCGAAGTGGTCCTCGAGAGGGCGCTTGTTGCGGCCGGTGACCATGAGGACGTCGTCGAGGCCGGCGGAGACCGCCTCCTCGACCACGTACTGGATCGCGGGCTTGTCGACGACCGGCAGCATCTCCTTGGGAGTCGCCTTGGTCGCCGGGAGGAACCGGGTACCGAGGCCCGCCGCGGGGATGACAGCCTTGCTGATCCTGGGGAGCGACTGAGTCATGCCCGCACCTTATCCGGTGGCTTTGAGAGGAATCTGTAGCTCCGGTTAATAGGTGCCCATATGAACACATTGGAGCAATGCAGATGCCGCACATGGGCCACCGCGACGACAGTCGGGACTCTGGCAAACGCACGTTGCGGCGAGCGTTCCTGGATGTGAGAAACAGGTTGACGGCGGATGACGTACGGGCCGCCGGCGCCGCGCTGGCCGCGCGCGCCCTGGAGCTTCCCGAAGTGGCACACGCGCGCACGGTGGCGGCCTACGTCTCCGTGGGCACCGAGCCCGGCACGGTGGAGCTGCTGGACGCGCTGTACGCGCGGGGGGTGCGCGTCCTGCTCCCCGCTCTGCTGCCGGACCACGACCTGGACTGGGGCGAGTACGCGGGCGAGGGTTCCCTCGTCCGCGTCCGGCACGGCGGCCGGATGGAGCTGCTGGAGCCCGCCGGGGAGCGACTCGGCCCGGAAGCCGTGACGAGCGCCGACGTGGTCCTGCTGCCGGGACTCGCGGTCGACACGCGCGGGATGCGGCTGGGGCGCGGCGGAGGGTCGTACGACCGGGTCCTGGCCCGTCTGGAACGCGCGGACGCGCGTCCCGCGCTGGTGGTGCTCCTGTACGACACCGAGATCGTCGAACGTGTCCCCGACGAGCCGCACGACCGGCCGGTGCGGGCGGTGGTGACGCCTTCGCGCGTGCGGCGCTTCCCCGGAGAGTGAGGCACGGGGACGTGATGAAGGGGCCCTCCACGCGCGCGTGGAGGGCCCCTTCATCAGTCGCTCGCTCTCAGGGCTCGAGTCAGGGCTTGAGCACGAGGGTGTCGCTGGTGTTCTTGTCGACCGCCTTCTCGGAGAAGGACCAGTCGAGCAGTTCGCCCTTGGCCCACTTGCCGGTCTGGTCGGTGTAGTGGGCGCTGAAGGCGTGTCCTGAGGCGCCGGTGAGGTTGATCCACTTCGACTTGTCGAGGTCGTCGAGGTTGACCACCATGCGCATCGACGGCACCCAGACGACGCCGTAGCCGCCGGCCGCGTTCCAGCCGGTCGCGTCCACCGCCGCCTCGCCGCCGCCCAGCTTCCACGGGCCGCGGTTGAGGATGTACTGCAGGAAGCCGGGGCCGCTGGTGCCCAGGGTCTGGTTCTTCAGGAACAGGCGGTGCAGCCGGCCCCAGCTCCAGGTGTCGATGTCCTTGCCGAGCTTCGCGGTCAGCTCCCAGCGGGCATCGATCATGGCGCGCTTGAACAGGTCGTCGCGGTTGTGGACGGCCTCGGGGCGGCCGCTGGCCGACTTGGGCGTCGTCCACCAGTCGCTGGCCGGCTTGTTCATGAGGTTGCGCACGACCTGGAACCAGCGGTCGCCGCCGTCCGGCTGTGCCTGGTCGGCGTCGCGCTGGCCGCACTCACGGACCTTGCCGGTGTCGTCGACGGGGCTGGTGGACTTGGCCGGGTCGACCCACAGGCACTGCCCCTCGACGCGCAGCTCCTTGGGCAGCTTGTTGCCGAAGGCGAGCTTGAGGATGTTGCGCCAGACGGCGTTGAAGTAGGCGGCCGCCGCCGAGTCGGCGTCCTGGGTGCGGTCCCAGCCCTGCAGCAGGTCCTGGGCCGCGCGCACGTCGGGGTCGTCGATGTTGAGCTTCAGCAGGGTGGGGACGAGCAGCTTGGCGATCTCGCTGCTGTTGTCCATCTGCATCTGCCGCATGTCGTCGGTGGAGATCTTGCCGCCGCCCTTGATCTTCTGCTCGATCAGGTCGGTGATCCGCTGGCTGCGGGTGCCGTAGCCCCAGTCCGTGGTGAGCGTGTAGGGGTACTTGTCCTCGTCGACCACGGCCTGGTTGGCGGTGACGATGTAGCCGCGCTCGGGGTTGTACTCGTAGGGCAGCTCATTGAACCCGATGGTGCCGGTCCACTCGTACTTGGACTCCCAGCCCGGCACCGGGACCGAGCCGTCGTCGCCCTTCGCGCGCGTGGGGATGCTGCCGGGCAGCTGGTAGCCGATGTTGCCCTCGGTGTCGGCGTAGACCAGGTTCTGCGAGGGCACGTCGAAGGACTTGGCCGCGTCGCGGAAGCCGTCCCAGTCCTTCGCCTTGTCCATGGCGAAGACACTGTCCATGGTGGTGCCCGGCTCGAGCGCGGTCCACTTCAGGGCGACGCCGTAGCCGTCGCCGCGGTCGGGTGCCGCGTTGTCGACGGTGGCCTTCTGGCCGACCTTCACGAGTTCCTTGTTGCGGTCGGACAGCAGGGGCATGCCGTCCTCGGTCTGCCGGACGACGATCTTCTTGGAGGTCCCGCCGGCGACCTTGATGGTCTCCGTGCGCGAGGTGAAGGGCTTCACCTTGCCGTCGTAGAGGTAGCCGTCGCCGGAGAGCTTCTCCAGGTAGAGGTCGGTGACGTCGGCGCCGGAGTTGGTCATGCCCCAGGCGATGTCCTGGTTGTGGCCGATGACCACGCCGGGCATGCCCGCGAAGGTGTAGCCGGTGACGTCGTACTGGCACTTGCCGGAGACGGTGCGGCAGTGCAGGCCCATCTGGTACCAGACGGACGGCAGCGAGGCCGACAGGTGCGGGTCGTTGGCCAGCAGCGGCTTGCCGGTGATCGTGTACTTGCCGGAGACGACCCAGGAGTTGGAACCGATGCCGTTGCCGTTCACGCCGACGGCCGTCGGGAGGTCGTCCAGGACGTTGTAGAGGCCCTCGAGCTGGCCCTGCAGCCCCGCGGTGTCGGAGGACGCCTGGGAGGTCCCCGTGCCGTCCGTGGAGCCGTTCGTGGAGGTGCCGCCGGAGCCGCTGGTGCCGTCGCTCTGTCCGAACGCCTGCGTGAGCTCGTCGTACTCGCCCTGCTGGACGATCGTGTTGGACTCGCCGTCGACGGTGTACGGGTAGTCCGGGTAGAGGTCGGCGATCTGCTGCGGGCCGAGGCGGCTGGTCATCAGGGCGCGGTCGATCTCGTCCTGCATGTTGCCGCGCAGGTCCCAGGCCATCGCCTTCAGCCAGGAGATCGAGTCGACGGGCGTCCACTCGGCGGGCTTGTAGTCGTTGGTGAAGCCCAGCGCCGCGTACTCCAGGGAGATGTCCTTGCCGTCCTTGCCCTTGAGGTAGGCGTTGACTCCCTTGGCGTACGCCTGGAGGTACTTCTTGGTGGAGGCCGACAGCTTCTTGTCGTACTCCTCCTTCGCGACGCGGTCCCAGCCCAGGGTGCGCAGGAACTCGTCATTGTCGACCTGGCCCTTGCCGAACATCTCGGACAGCCGGCCGGAGGTCATGTGCCGGCGCACGTCCATCTCGTAGAACCGGTCCTGCGCCTGAACGTAGCCCTGCGCCATGAACAGGTCCTCGTCGGAGGAGGCGTATATCTGCGGGATGCCGTAGCCGTCCCGCTTCACGTCCACCGGTCCCGACAGTCCCTGGAGGGTGATCGAACCCTTGGTCTGCGGGAAGGAGGCGCGCACGGTACTGATGGACCAGTAGGCCCCGAAAGCGATGCCGCCGATGACGGCCAGGACCAGTACGAGCACGATAAGACGGGCTTTGCGCCCCTTCTTCCTGCCGGACTTGCCGGGCTTGTCACCCGTTGTGGCGGTGGTGTTCGGGGGCATCGCTGTCCTTGCTGTCCTAACGCGAGCGGCAGGGCGGGCTGTCCTTTTGAATGAGCGCTGGAGCAACCATAGGCGCAGGGCCTCGCGCCACTTGACGCGGAGTCGGGTACCAGCACGGAAGGATGTTCGATCTTGCCTCCTCGAGCGTCAAGAAATCGTCAAGAGTTAGGTAAGGTAACGAAGTAGTTGGGTACGCGACGCACCGCCTCGTGTCCCATGTACATGTGCGCCCGCGCGCGAGTCGTGCGCGCCAGGGAAGGAAACCGCCACTGACTGTCGACCGCCTCAACCAGCTCCTCTTCGTCTGCTCGCTCGTCCTGCTCGTCGCCGTCGCAGCGGTCCGGATCTCCTCGCGCAGCGGACTCCCCAGCCTGCTCGTGTACCTGGGCATCGGCATCGCCATGGGCACCGACGGCATCGGCCACATCCACTTCGACAACGCGGAACTCACCCAGGTCATCGGCTACGCGGCCCTGGTCGTGATCCTCGCCGAGGGCGGCCTCGGCACGAAGTGGAAGGAGGTCGGGCCGGTCCTCCCGGCCGCCTCCGCGCTCGCCCTCGCCGGCGTCGCGGTGAGCGTGGGCGTGACCGCCGCGGGCGCGCACTACCTGAGCGGGGTGGACTGGCGGCAGGCACTCATCATCGGCGCGGTGGTCTCCTCGACGGACGCGGCGGCGGTCTTCTCCGTCCTGCGCAGAATCCCGCTCCCCGCGCGCGTGACGGGCACGCTGGAGGCCGAGTCCGGCTTCAACGACGCCCCCGTGGTCATCCTGGTGGTCGCCTTCTCCACGACGGGCCCCGTGGAGCACTGGTACCTGCTGCTGGGCGAGATAGCCCTGGAGCTGGCCATCGGCGCGGCCGTCGGCCTCGCGGTGGGCTGGCTGGGCTCCTGGGGCCTCAGGCACGTGGCGCTGCCCGCCTCCGGCCTCTACCCGATCGCCGTGATGGCGATCGCGGTCACCGCGTACGCGGCGGGCGCGCTGGCACACGGCAGCGGCTTCCTCGCGGTGTACCTCGCCTCGATGGTCATGGGCAACGCGAAGCTGCCGCACTGGCCGGCCACCCGCGGTTTCGCCGACGGGCTCGGCTGGATCGCCCAGATCGGCATGTTCGTCCTGCTCGGCCTGCTCGTCACCCCGCACGAACTGGGCGACGACGTGGTACCCGCGCTCGTCATCGGCCTGGTGCTGACCATGGTGGCGCGGCCGCTGAGCGTGGTGCTGTGCCTGACCCCGTTCCGGGTGCCCTGGCAGGAGCAGACACTGATGTCCTGGGCGGGACTGCGCGGTGCCGTCCCCATCATCCTGGCGACGATCCCCATGGTGAGCGGCATCGAGGGCAGCCACCGCGTCTTCAACATCGTCTTCGTCCTGGTCGTCGTCTACACCCTGGTCCAGGGGCCGACCTTGCCGTGGCTGGCCGGAAAGCTGCGCCTCGGCGAGGACTCCGAGGCCGCCGACCTCGGGGTCGAGTCGGCGCCCCTGGAGCGGCTGCGCGGCCATCTGCTGTCCGTCGCGATCCCCGAGGGCTCGAAGATGCACGGCGTCGAGGTCAATGAGCTGCGACTGCCGGCCGGGGCGGCCGTCACCCTCGTCGTCCGCGATGAAAAATCGTTCGTTCCGTTGCCGACGACGGTGCTGCGGCACGGTGACGAACTCCTCGTCGTCGCCACCGACCCGGTCCGGGACGCGGCCGAGAAGCGTCTGCGCGCGGTCGGCCACGGCGGCAAGCTGGCGAGCTGGCTGGGCACCGACGGCACACGTTAAGGCCGGGTTTCACAGTGCTCACTCTCACAGCCCAGACACACACCGCCCCCTGTACGATGAACGCGCACCTTGATCGAACCAACTCTGTCTGACGCAGAGCTGGCGCGACCGTATGGCGGCCGGAGCGCCCTCCCTCAGTGGCGCCGGTATCCACCGCAGTAGCGCAAGAGGACAGCTCTCGGCGCCCCTCGCCCGCACAGTGGGGTCGCGCTACCAGGCGGCAGAAAGGCACGGGCCGTGGCGTCCACGGTCTCCATCGGATACGGACAGCTGCTGCGCACGCGCGGCGCATGGACGTTCCTGCTCCCCGGCTTCGCGGCGCGCCAGCCGTTCGCCATGCTCACGATCTCCATCGTGCTGCTCGTGCAGCACACCACCGGCTCCTACGGGGCGGCAGGCGCCGCCGCGGCCGTCACCGGCGTCTCCATGGCCCTGTTCGCCCCCTGGAGCGGCCGCCTCGCCGACCGCCACGGACAGCGCGCGGTACTCGTCCCCGGCGTGCTCGTGCACGCGCTGTCCGGCCTCGCCCTCACCGGGCTCGCCCTCGCCCACGCGCCGTTGTGGGCGCTGTTCGCGGCGGCCGTGCCCACCGGCGCCTCGGTGCCGCAGATCGGGCCCATGGTGCGCGCCCGGTGGGCCGTGCGGCTGGCGGACTCGCCCCTGCTGACCACGGCAGCGGCCTTCGAGTCCGTCACGGACGAGCTGACCTTCGTCGTCGGACCACTGCTGGCGACCGCCCTGTGCACCGCCGTGAATCCGGCCGCAGGCCTGCTGACCGAGGCCTCCCTGACCCTGCTCGGTGGTCTGCTGTTCGCCGCGCGGAAGAGCACCCAGCCGCAGGTCTCCGCCGCCGGCCACGCGCGCGTGGAGCACGTCTCCGCCCTGCGCTCCCCCGGTGTGCGGGTGCTGATCGCGGCCTTCCTGGGCATCGGGTCGGTCTTCGGCGGCATGCAGGTCTCACTGGCCGCGTTCACCGAGTCGATCGGCGAACCGGGCCTCAACGGCGTCCTCTACGGCACCTTCGCCGCCGGCAACATGCTCTCGGGCCTGGTCTGCGGCGCCGTGGCGTGGAAGACCGCCCCGCAGCACCGCCTGCTCGTCGGGTACGGCGCACTGGCGCTGACGGCCTCCGGCCTGTGGGCCGCGCACTCGGTACCGGTCCTGGCAGGCCTGGGGCTTCTGGTCGGCATGTGCGTCGCGCCCGCGCTGATCACCGGCTACACCCTGGTCGAGGACCTGGTCCCGGCCGGGGCGCGCACCGAGGCGTTCACCTGGCTGACGGGCGCGGTGGCGCTCGGGCAGGCGGCGGCGGTCACGGTCGCCGGACAGCTGGAGGACCGCTTCCGGGGCGGGGCGGGTTTCCTGGTGCCGATGGGCGGCACGCTGCTGGCCCTGACGGTGCTTCTGGCGTTGCGTTCACGGCTGGTGGCGCGTCCCCGGGGCCGTACCGTCGCACGTGGCGTCGGTCACCGCGTGCCGGTGACAGTGGACTGATCCTCGGGAATGCGTCACTATGGACCGTCGTTAGCACTCATCGAGTAAGAGTGCCAGGAGGAAGACAGTGCCGACGTACCAGTACCAGTGCACCGAGTGCGGCGAGGGCCTCGAGGCGGTGCAGAAGTTCACCGACGACGCCCTGACCGAGTGCCCCAACTGCGGTGGCCGCCTCAAGAAGGTGTTCTCCGCGGTCGGCATCGTCTTCAAGGGCTCGGGCTTCTACCGCAACGACAGCCGCGGCTCCTCGTCGAGCAGCGCGCCGGCGTCGGCATCGAAGTCGTCCTCGTCCTCGGACAGCTCTTCGTCGTCGTCCTCGACCTCCACGTCTTCTTCCTCGTCCTCCTCGGACTCGAAGTCGTCGAGCTCCAGCACCTCGGCCGGCACCTCCGCCGCGTAAGGACTCCCCCCGGGACCCCGCCGTCGTACGACGGCGGGGTCCTCGGTGTTTTCCGGAGGCCGCTCCCGGCGCGCCACCGGGGGCGGATACTGTGCTGGCCATGGCGAACGCAGAGATCGGTGTCATCGGCGGGTCGGGCTTCTACTCGTTTCTCGAGGACGTGACCGAGGTACAGGTGGACACCCCGTACGGCTCTCCCAGCGACTCCCTCTTCCTCGGCGAGATCGCCGGACGGCGGGTCGCCTTCCTGCCGCGTCACGGCCGCGGTCATCACCTGCCTCCGCACCGGATCAACTACCGGGCCAATCTGTGGGCACTGCGATCGGTGGGCGTACGGCAGGTTCTCGGCCCGTGCGCCGTGGGCGGGCTGCGTCCCGAGTACGGGCCGGGCACCTTGCTGGTGCCCGACCAGCTGGTCGACCGCACCAAGTCCCGGGTGGGGACGTACTTCGACGGGCTGCCGCTGCCCGACGGCACCGTGCCCAACGTGGTGCACGTGTCCCTGGCCGACCCCTACTGCCCCACCGGCCGTGCGGCCGCGGCGAAGGCGGCACGCGGCCGGGAGTGGGAGCCCGTCGACGGCGGCGCGCTGGTCGTGATCGAGGGGCCGCGCTTCTCGACCCGTGCGGAATCGTTGTGGCACCGGGCGCAGGGCTGGTCCGTGGTGGGCATGACCGGCCATCCCGAGGCGGCTCTCGCCCGTGAACTGGAGCTCTGCTACACGTCGATGACTCTGGTCACCGACCTCGACGCGGGCGCCGAGACCGGCGAGGGCGTCTCGCACGACGAGGTGCTGCAGG
The DNA here is from genome assembly GCF_040295925.1 of Streptomyces sp. NPDC002588. Lineage (NCBI taxonomy): Bacteria > Bacillati > Actinomycetota > Actinomycetes > Kitasatosporales > Streptomycetaceae > Streptomyces > Streptomyces sp. NPDC002588. Next base: position 46,250 of record NZ_JBEOWF010000006.1, on the reverse strand, counting down.
TGTTCGCCGCCAATGTGGACCGGCTGCGGGGCGTGCTGTTCGACGCGGTGGCCGCACTGCCGGCGAACGAGGACCGGGACTGCCTGTGCACGAACGCGCTGGGCGGGATGGATCCGGGCTTCGAGCTGCCGTAGTCCGGGATCCGCCGAGCGGAACTCCTCCTTCGGGTGACGGAGTTGTCCACAAGCCGTGGGCTGTCCACCGGCTCCGGCGGACGGCGGCGCGAGGGGTCATCGTGGCCTTGCAATCCGATCCCTCGCCGCAGGTGGTGGTTCCCCTTGTCCCTTCGTCCTCCCCCTCCCCCGGTCCCTCCCCCGTGCGAGGTGCCGCAGTTCGCTCCCGTGCGGGTGACGGGCGGCCGCTACGGGCTGCGCCGGCTCGTCCGCACCCGGCAGCGGGCCCTCGCGCTGGGCCTCGCCGTCACCGCCGCCGCGCTGGTGGCGGCCGGACCGCGGACCGGCGGTCCGGCTCCGGCGCGCGGGCAGGCGGTCGGGGACGCCCATGCCCGCGCGCACTCTTCCGCGGGCGCCCCGTCCCGCGGGCGTCGGGCCGCCGAAAAAACGACAGTGCCCGTACGGATCGCCGACGCCGGGACCGTCCGGCTGCTGAGGCCCGGGGACCGGGTGGACGTCATCGCCGTCCCGGTCGCCGCGACCCCCTCGGCCGCCTCTGCCTTCGGGCGGACCGCGACGGGCGGGGAGGCGCGGGTGGTCGCACGCGGAGCGCTCGTGACGAAGGTGCCCGAGCCGCTGGACTCCTCCGGCTCCTCCGTGGGCGCCGACGGTGGCGCGCTGCTCCTGCTGTCGGTGCCCCGCTCCACCGCGGCCCGCCTGGCCGGCGCGAGCGCGACGGACCGGCTGGTGGTGACGTTGTGGTGAAGAAGAAGTTGAAGAAGAAGTCAAGTCCGTCGTTGGAGCCGACGAAAGGACCACGACCGCCTCACGTTCACGTAGGTTGCGGAGCTGTTCCTTCCACAGCACGTGCCACGACCCGTGGAGATGAGGAGAGTCCCCGAGGTGAGCGAGACAAAGAAGGATCCGAGCATCTGGCAGGGCTTCAAGGCCTTCCTGATGCGCGGGAACGTCGTCGATCTGGCAGTCGCGGTGGTGATCGGCGCGGCCTTCACGAACATCGTCAACTCGGTGGTGAAGGGGATCATCAACCCTGTCATCGGGACGATCGGAACCCAGAACCTCGACAGCTACAGCTCCTGCATCAAGGGCCCCTGCACCGGTACCGGCGACAGCGCGACGGGCGTGCGGCTCCTGTGGGGTTCGGTCCTCGGCGCGACCCTGACCTTCGTGATCACCGCGGCGGTCGTCTACTTCCTGATGGTGCTGCCCATGGCGAAGTACCTGGCCCGGATGGAGGCCCGCAGGAAGGCGAAGGAGGGCACGCAGGAGGTCCTCGAAGTGACCGAGCTGGAGGTGCTCAAGGAGATCCGCGACGCGATAGTGGCTCAGCGCGGCGCGGGCCCCATGGACCGCTAGGGCGTGTTTCGACCCGCGGCGGGTGGGGCCGGGTGCCGTCGGCGGTTCAGAGGTGGTGGGGCGGCTTCTCGTCGAGGAAGCGCCTGAGATCGGCCGCGCTGTCGCCGGAGGCGGCCGGACGCTCGCCCCACCCGCGGTCCGTGTCGTCCGAGGACTGCTGGTCCAGCGGATCGTCGAAGACCAGCGCGGCCTTCGGGTCGCGCGGCTCGGGGGCGGCTGTGGTGCTCATGCCTCCAGGGTACGGCCCTGCGGGGTGCGGCCCTGCGGACCAGGACCCTGGCGGCGGCGACCGGCACGACGCCGGCAGCGCGGGCGGCGGCGCGGGCGAGCGGGCTAGCGGGCTTCGAGCGCGGCCGTGTGACTGCGGCCGCCGGCGGCGCGGGCCGGGTGAGACTGGCTCCCATGACAGTTGACGCTCTGACGGACGTGCCGGGTCTGCGGGTGGGGCATGCCTCCCGCACCGGCGACGGTTGGCTCACCGGCACCACGGTCGTACTCGCACCGGAGGGCGGCGCGGTCGCCGCCGTGGATGTGCGCGGTGGTGGTCCCGGTACCAAGGAGACCGACGCGCTGGACCCACGCAACCTGGTGCAGCGGGTCGAGGCGATCGTGCTGACCGGCGGCAGCGCCTACGGGCTGGACGCGGCGTCCGGGGTGATGGCCTGGCTGGAGGAGCAGGGGCGCGGTGTGCCGGTCGGCCGGGACCCCGCGCACGTGGTGCCGGTGGTGCCCGCCGCCTGTGTCTTCGACCTGGGGCGGGGCGGAGACTTCCGGGCCCGCCCGGACGCGGCCCTCGGCCGGGCGGCGGTCGAGGAGGCCGCGGCGAGCGCGCCCGGCGCACCGGTGCCGCAGGGCTGCGTGGGCGCCGGGACGGGGGCGGCGGTCGGGCCGATGAAGGGCGGTGTGGGCAGTGCCGGCGTACGCCTCGACTCGGGGATCACGGTCGCCGCGCTGGTGGTGGCGAACGCGGCGGGCTCGGTCATGGATCCGGAAACGGGGGTGCTGTACGGGGAGTTGTTCCAGGGGCGTGTGGAGTATCCGGAGGCGCGGGTGCACGAGGCCGCGCGGCTCCGCCTCGCCGAGACGGCGGCGCAGAACGCGCCGCCGCCGCTGAACACGACGCTCGCGGTGGTCGCCACCGACGCCGACCTCACGAAGGCGCAGGCGCAGAAGCTGGCGGGCACCGCACACGACGGGATCGCCCGCGCGGTACGCCCGGTCCACCTCCTGCACGACGGCGACACGGTGTTCGCCCTGGCCACGGGCGCCCGCCCGCTCGTCCCCGACCATCCGCTGGCTCTCAACGACCTTCTGGCCGCCGGCGCGGACGTGGTGACCCGGGCGATCATCCGTGCGGTGCGCGCGGCCACGCCGGTGGTGGGGCCGGGGGGTGCGTGGCCGTCGTACACGGAGTTGTACGGGGGGTGACGGGAGGTTCCGGTCGTCCTCGGGCCGCACGGGTTCGCCTCGGACCGTGCCGGTGGTGATGTGCGCCGGGTACTTCCCGGTCCGTCATCGCCCTGTCGCCCCGCAGGTCGGTGCCCCCTCGCAGCGCCGCCAGGAGCTGACCTGGGAACTGAACCGAGGGGCTGGGCCGAGCGATTGTCCTGGTTCTGTCACGTGATCGTGTCCGTTGCGCCAGAGGGGGAACCCCGGCGGCCGTCCGGTCTCTCCTTCTCCACGTACTCCGCGTACCGCAGCGGATCTCGCAACGTCTCATGAAGCTGGAGCAGCCCGTGACAACGCCGGACACAACAGTGCGTCGCACCCTGGGAGCCTGTGCCGTCCTCGTGGTCGGCGCCCTGACCCTGACCGCTTGCGGGGGCAGCGCCAACGCCAAGGTCGACGAAGGCAAGAACGGCAAGGAGGTCGGCGCGAAGACGTCCACCGCGAAGATCGCCATCTCGGCGAAGGACGGTTCGACGGGGGCGTCGATCAACACCACCGGTGTGAAGGTGAGCGACGGCCGGCTCACCGACGTGAAGATGACGGTGGCGGGCAGCGGGCAGGTCGTGGCGGGCACGCTGGCGGCCGACGGCAGCAGTTGGAAGCCGAAGGAGCAGTTGGAGCGCGGCACGAAGTACCAGATATCGGCGACCGCGAAGGATTCGAACGGCAAGACGTCCGCCGCCAACTCGATCTTCACCACGGTCACTTCGTCGAACAGCTTCATCGGGACGTACACGCCGGACAACGGCACGACGGTCGGCGTGGGGATGCCGGTGTCGTTCACGTTCGACAAGGTCATCGGTGACAAGAAGGCCGTGCAGTCGCACATCACGGTCACCTCGAGCAGCGGCCAGCAGGTGGTGGGGCACTGGTTCGGGGCGCAGCGGCTCGACTTCCGGCCCGAGGAGTACTGGAAGGCCGGTTCCAAGGTCACGATGAAGATCGACCTGGACGGCGTCGAAGGCGCGAACGGTGTCTACGGGGTGCAGAAGAAGACGGTCACCTTCACGATCGGGCGGTCGCAGGTCTCCACGGTCGACGTCGACACGGAGATGATGACGGTCGTACGGGACGGGAAGGTGCTGCGGAATCAGCCGATCTCGTCGGGCAGCCCGGAGCACACCACGTACAACGGGCAGATGGTGATCTCCGAGAAGTTCGTGCAGACCCGGATGAACAGCCAGACGGTGGGTCTGGGTGGGGAGTACGACATCCCGGACGTGCCGCACGCGATGCGTCTGACGACGTCCGGCACCTTCATCCACGGCAACTACTGGTACAACAAGGGCAATCCGCCGTTCGGCCGGGAGGGCACCAGCCATGGCTGCGTAGGCCTCGCGGACGTCCAGGGGGCGCAGGGGGACACGCCCGCCAAGTGGTTCTACGACAACTCGCTGATCGGGGATGTCGTGATCGTGAAGAACTCGCCCGACAAGACGGTGGCTCCGGACAACGGGCTCAACGGGTGGAACATGTCGTGGGCGGAGTGGACGGCGGGCAGCGCCTCCTGAGATCGGCGAACCGGTCCTCGACCGGCACTTTCTGACAGATCGTCGGGCCGCGCAGGAACATTTCGCGCGGCCCGGCCGTTTTCCCTGCGTAGGTTTTCTCGGTTCCGGGACATGATGTCCGACCGAGGGGCTACGGTATGCACCCACAAGGTGACATGCAGCAACGCCGGGAGAAACCTTGAGCGTTCCGTACGAGACCGCAGCGTACGAACCAGCCGAGTCGCCCGAGTCTCCGGAGGAGCACCTCGCGCGACTCCTCGGTCGTGCCCTGAACTCGTTCGAGCTGCCCGACGAGGCCCTGCGGCGGCTCGACTGCGCGTTGGCGCACGACAGCTCGCTGCACTCCGCGCACCACAGCGCGGGTATGCACCGCGAGACCTACCGGCACACCTGGCTGCTGGCCGACGGGTGCGCGCTGACCCTGTGGGAGCTGGTGCACAACACCGCGCCGGGCAGCGAGCCGCAGCACGAGGTGTACGTCGACGAGGAGGAGCTGCGCACGGCCACGGCACGGCTGCCATTACCCCCGGACACCGCGGATTTCGAGCTGCCGGTGCTGGTGCCGCTGGCGCAGGTCTCCCTGCCGCGGCACGTGTACGCGCCGGACGACTCGGCGGACCACGCCCGTCGGCTGCTGCGCCGGGCGGAGAACACCGACAGTCCCGGCCTGGACATCGCCGACCTGCTGGCGACGGCGTTCGCGCACCAGATCACCCAGGCTTTCGGGCGTCCCTGCCGGGCGGGCCGGATCGGGCTGGGTTTCTCGCTCTACGAACACGCGTTCCTGCTGCGTGACGGCCAGGAGATCTCCCTGTGGGAGGTCGAGCACACGGCCACCCCGGACGGGCGGCACATGTGCGAGGTGTATCCGTCGGAGGCGGAGGCACGCGAGGCGATGGAGCGGCGGGCGGCCCAGGTCTCCTGACCCTCGGGGCGATCCGCGCACTGCGCATGGTCCGCGCCGGCGCCGTCAAGCCCACGGCGCGCGAGCGCCGCGAGGAATCACGGGAAGTGCAGCTCGGCGAGCTGGGCGCCGTACTTCCTCCACTCCAGCTTCGCGGCACGCCGCGCTCGGTCCGGTTCTCCCCAGCGGGCGATATGCGGCCGCCCGAGCAGAGCACGCAGATCGTCCGGATCCTCCGTGCGCACAGGACCATCCGCGAACGCCTCACCTCATCTCGCCTCGCAACCGGAATCCGGCGATACTTCGTCCTCAACGCAGTTCCACACGGAAGCGGACGCATGCGGAGGAGGGCGGCGGATGGCGGACGGGGCGGGGACGGGACAGGCCGAGCACATCCGGGGCGGCGGGGAGCCGGGACTGCGGATCGGTGCCCTCGGCAGGCTCACCGCCACCCGACAGGGCGCACCGCTGGAACTCGGTGGCCGACGGCAGCGCGCGGTCCTGGCCCTTCTGCTGCTCGCCCGGGGCCGGATCGTCAGCACGGACCGGCTGATCGACTCTCTGTGGGACGAGGCACCGCCCAGCGCACTGAACGCGCTGCACGCCTACGTGTCCCATCTGCGGCGCCGCCTCGAACCGGACAGGGCGGCCAAGAGCCGTACCGGGTTCATCGTCCGCGAGGGCTCCGGCTATGCCCTGCGGATCGCCGACGAGGCCGTCGACGCCTGGCGGTTCGAGCACTCCATAGGCCGCGCCGCCGCGCAGGGCGATCCCGCGCGGGCCGTGGTGGCCCTGCGGGAGGCACTGGCACTGTGGCGGGGGCCGCTGCTCGCCGAGTACACCGGACAGCCCTGGGCGGTGCCCGAGGCGGCCCGGATGGCCGAGCTGCGGGAGGTGGCCCGGGAGCGGCTGCTCGCCGCGCGCCTGGACTGCGGGGAGAGCGGCCCGGTCGTCCCGGAGGCGGAGGCGCTGGTCGCGGAGGACCCGCTGCGGGAGGAGCGCTGGCGGCTGCTGGCGCTCGCCCTCTACCGGTCGCGGCGCCGGAGCGAGGCGCTCAGCTCCCTGCGCCGCGCCAGGGCGCTGCTGGTCGGCGAACTCGGCATAGACCCCGGGCCCGCGCTGCTCACCCTTGAGGCCGCTGTGCTGGACCGGGCCCCCGCCCTGATGACACCCACGACCGACCGCCCGGCCCACGACCTCCCGGCCCACGACCGCGCCGCCGCTCCCGCGCCGTCGGCCGCCTCCGCGACTTCCTCCCCTTCCTCTCCCCCCGAGCCCGCTCCGCAGCCCGCCGAGGAACTCCTCGACCGCGACCGGGAACTCGCCGATCTCCGCGACTGTGTGGCCGGGCTGTCGGCCGGGGAGTCCGGGCTGGTGCTGATCGAGGGCCCGGCGGGGATCGGCAAGAGCCGTCTGCTGGCCGAGCTGCGGCGGCTCGCCGACGACCGGGACGTCCTCCACGACGTCCTGGTGCTGCAGGCACGCGGCAGCCGGCGCGAGAGTGCGTACGGATTCGGCGCCGTGCGCCAGCTGCTGAAGGACGCCGTGGCCGGGGCGGAGGACGGGCTGCTGACCGGCGCCGCCGCGGCGGCCCGCGTCTTCGACGCCGACGCGGGCCTCCCCGGCCCGCCGGTCCCGGAGAACTTCGCGGTCCTGAGCGGCCTGTGCCGGGTCGTCACCGCCCTGGCGGCCGGGCGCCCCGTCCTGCTCTGCGTCGACGATCTCCAGTGGTGTGACACCGCCTCCCTGCACTTCCTCGCCCACCTCGCCCAGCGCCTGGACGATCAGCCGGTCCTGATCGCGGTGGCCGTGCGGACCGGCGAGCCCGCTCCGGACGACACGGCGCTCACCGAACTCACCCAGGACGCCGCCGCCGTGCACGTCCATCCGGCGCCGCTCGGTCCCGAGGGTGTCGCCGCCCTCGTCCGCCGAAGCCTCGGCGAGACCGCTCACGACACGTTCGCCGAGGCCTGCCATCGCACCACCGCCGGCAATCCGCTGCTGCTGCACCTGCTGCTGCGCGCCCTGCGGGCCGAAGACGTCCGGCCGCGCGCCGACCAGGTCGGCATGGTCACCGAACTGGGCTCACGGGCCGTGACCAGCCTGGTCCTGGCCCAGCTGTCGCGGCTTCCCCCGGCCTCCGCCACGGCGGCGCGAGCGGTCGCGGTTCTCGGCGACGGTGCCGAACTGCCCGCCGTCGCCCGGCTGGTCGGCCTGTCGGAGAGCGCCGCCGCCGAAGCCGTCGCCCCGCTGGTGCGGGCAGAGGTGTTGCGCGACCGGTACCCGCTGGGTTTCGTCCACCCGCTGATCGGCGACGCGGTCTACCGCGACCTGCCGTCCGCCGAGCGTCGGTCGTTCCATGAGCGGGCGGCACGGACTCTGTACGACCTGGACGCCGTGCCCGAACGGATCTCCGCCCAGCTGCTGCTGGCTCCGCACCGGGGCGAAGCCTGGGTGGTGGAGACCCTGTGCACGGCGGCGGCCGCCGCGGCCGGCCGCGGTGCCACGGGTTCCGCCGCCATCTATCTGGAGCGGGCCCTGCGGGAGCCGCCGCACCCGGACCTCCGCCCCGGCCTGCGGCTGGCACTCGGCCGCGCGGCCTTCCTCGGCGACGGACCCACCGCCGCGCTGCCCCACCTGAGGGAGGCCTACCGGACACTGTCCGATCCGGTGCGGCGCGCCGCGGCGGCACGGCTGCTCACCGGCGCCCTCCTGCTGGCCGGACGACATGGTGAACCCACCGAGTTCGCCCGCCAGGCCGCCGGCGAGCTGCCCGCCGGCCTGGCCGACGACCGGCAGGCCCTGGAGGCCCTGGCCCGGATCAGCGGCTATCTTCACGGCCTTGACCCGGCGCGGTGGCGGGGCGGCGCCGACCCGGCCGTCGAAGGAGAGGGTCCCGGTGCCCGCATGCTGGCCGCTGCCCTGGCCATGGAGGCGTTCATGGACGGCGTCGACCGTGCCGGGGCCGTCGAGCTGGCCCGGTTCGCCCTGGCCGACCGGGCCTTGCTGACCGCCGGCAGCGGCCCGCTGTGGAGCATGGCCGGAGTCGTGCTGCACATGGCCGGTGACGACGTCAGCGGCTTCTGGACGGAAGTACGGCTCCATGCGGAGCGGCAGGGATCCCTGTACACCGGGAACATCGCGCGGACCTGGCAGGGCTACACCCAGTGGTGTCACGGCTACCTGCGGGAAGCCCTCGCTCTCCTGACCTCGGCGCAGGAGCCGCTGGACCTGCGGGCGACCGTGTCCGACGTGCCGTACGCGCGGCATGCCTTCACCGTCGGGGTCCTGATCGACCTCGGCGACACCGCCGGCGCCCGTGCGCACCTGGACCGGCTCGGCACGCTGCCCGCGACGGGGCCCGGCTCACGCCTGCTCGCCGAGGCAAGGGCCGCGGTGCTGCTGGCGGAGGAACGCCACCCCGAGGCGCTCGCGGTGCTCGACGAACTCGCCCGCACCCAGGCCGTGAGCAGCCTCACCTGGTGGCCGGGGGGTTCGCTGCGAGCCCAGGTGCTGGCCGCCGCGGGGCGGCGAGCCGAGGCCGTCGCCGTGCTCGAGCAGGAACTCACCCGTACCCGTAAGTGGGGGGCGCCGGTCCTGCTGGGCAGGAACCTGCGTCTGCTCGGTGAGTTGCGCGGCCCGGAGGGGCTGGCGGAACTCCGCGAGGCCGTCACCCTCCTCGCCCCGTCCCTGGCCGTGCTGGAGTACGCCCGCGCGCTCCACGCCCTGGCTTTGCACAGCCCGCCGGACGACGCCGGCCGGGCCCTGCGCCAAGCCGGGGCCGTCGCCGGGCGGTGCGGGGCGGAGGGTCTGCTGCGCACCGTGAACGCCGCCTCCGACCGCCTGCCCGCGGCTGGGCGGACCGGGCAGGAAGGATTGCTCGGGTAGTCCGGCCGGAGGCGGCTCAGCAGGTGAAACTGCCGGTGACCGTGGCGTCCCCGAGGGGCGGAGACGGTGCCCGAGGCTTTGAGTACGTACCGGCCAGGGTGTGGCGCACCTCTTGCAGCGCACTTGCAAGTGCACTGCAAGACGGCCCCGGATCATCCCTCTCGTGGAACGAGAGCGACGCAGCGGGACGGCAGGAGTGCCGGAGTGGACGGTCAGCGGCTACCGGGGCATACGGGAGCTGGGGTCGGGAGCAAGCGGGCGGGTGGTGCTCGCCAGGCATGAGGAGACGGGGACACCGGTCGCCGTCAAGTACCTCTCCGAGCGGCTCCGCGACGACGAACGGTTCCGCGCGGGCTTCCGTGCGGAGGCGCGGCTGCTGAGCACGCTGGAGTCGCCGTACGTGGTCCGGCTGTACGAGTACGCGGAGACGCCTCAGGGCGCCGCCATCGTGATGGAACTGGTGGACGGCGTCCCGCTGGGGGCGCTGCTGCGGGAGGAGGGCGCCACCGGGCCCGAGGCGGCGCTCACCGTGCTCAAGGGCTCGCTGCTGGGGCTGGCCGCCGCCCATGCGGCGGGGGTGGTGCACCGGGACTACAAGCCCGACAACGTCCTGGTCGCCGCCGACGGCTCGTCGAAGCTGGTGGACTTCGGTATCGCCGTGCGCAGCGGTTACCGGGCCGAGGAGGTGGCGGGCACTCCGCTGTACATGGCGCCCGAGCAGTGGACCGGCCGGCCCGCCAGCCCGGTCTCGGACGTGTACGCGGCGACCGCCACGTTCTTCGAGTGCCTCACCGGCGCCAGGCCGTACTCCGGTACGACCGCGATAGAGCTGGCCGTGCAGCACATGGAGGCGCCGATCCCGGACGAGCTCGTCCCGGAGCCGGTACGTCCGTTGATCCGCAGGGGCCTCGCCAAGGACCCCGAGCAGCGCCCGGCCACCGCCGCCGACTTCGTCACCGAACTGGAGGCGCTCGCCACGGCCGCGTACGGGGAGGACTGGGAGGAGCGCGGGCAGCGCAAGCTCGCCGCCCTGGCCGCGCTCCTGCCGCTGTTGTTCCCGTTGTACGAGCCCGGCGCCTCGGGCACCACCGCGCTCGCGACGACCACGCTCGGGGCGGGGGCCGAGGTGCGCGGACGGCGTCCGCTGCGGGGCCGGGGCAAGATCGTGGCCGGGGTCACGGCGGGCGCGGTACTCACCGGCGCGCTCACGCTGACCGCGATCGCGAGCGGTGATCCGTCCGATCACAGGGCCGGTTCCCGGACCACGGCCGGTGCGTCGAGCGGCGCGGGCTCCGCATCGTCCACCGAGTCCACCGGGCCCGCCGGGTCCACTCCGTCCGGCACGGTGTCCGGCAGCGCCGACGCCTCCGGCTCGGCGAGCCCGAGCACGTCGGCAGACGCCTCCGCGTCGGCGTCCGCCTCGGAGGAGGCCGGTGCCGGGGGAACGACCGGCGGATCGGCGAGCGGGGCGACGGGCGGCACGCCGACCGGTTCCTCCGGCGGGGGCGGCACCGGAGGAAGCACCACCGGCGGGGGAACTACCGGTGGCGGCACGACCGGCGGAGGCACGACCGGGGGCGGTACGACCGCCGGGGGCGGCGGCACGCCCACCGCCGACCCCACGGCCACCGCCGCACCGCAGCTCGACGTGGAGTCCGTCACCATCCAGGCGAGCGGGCCGCTGGGGTCGGGCTGCGCCATGGTGGTCTCGGTCACCGTGAAGACCGACGGCGCCGCCGACGGCACGATGACCCTCACCTGGTTCAACAGCATGACCGACGGCCAGACCGGCCCGGCCGACGGCACCCAGTCGGTCACGCTCGCCAAGGGGCAGACCCAGATCTCGGGCCGCTACACCCACACCTTCGGCACCCCGGACCCCTACCCCTATCTGGGTGTGAAGGTGTCGACCAGCCCGGCCGCCGACTCCGGCAACGGCTCCATCGCCACCATCGCCGCTCCCAGCAGCTGCGACCCCGTCCGCTGAGACTCCGGCTGCTGCCACCGCGCCCGACATCCCGCACCCGAGAGGAACCATGACGGCACCTCAGGACCCCCGTCAGGACCCCCGGCGGTATTTCGCCCTGCCGTCCGGGGACGGCACCGGCCCGCAGGGCGGCCCCGCGTCACCCGACGAGGCCTTCACGGTATGGCTGCCGCCCCCGGACCAGATGGAGACCGTACGGCTGGACGGCCCCGACGCCGCCCGCGAAATCGCCGCCACGCTCCGTTTCACCGAGGACGACACCTTCACCGAGGACGACACCGCCCGGACGGCACCGGGGATCTCCTTCGGTCCCGGCGTCCCCTCCCCCGTTCCGACCGGTGTGGGGGGATCCACCGCTGCCGAGGTCTGGCACGGCGCCGCCCGTCCGGACGGGCCGCCGCGGGGCGAACGGCGCAAGCGGCGCAGAGGCCGGCTGCTGGGTGGCTGGCTGCTGCCGCTGGTCGTGCTGATCGCCGTACTGGCCTACCTGGCCTGGCAGCACTACGGGCCGCCGCTCACGGTGACATCGGCCACGGTCCGCACCGATCCCGACGGGCCGCCCTGCGACGGCACCGCAGTCATCACCGGCACCCTGCGCACCAACGGCGGGGCGGGCGACGTGCGCTACCGCTGGAAGCGCAGCGACGGCACCGTGTCGGGCGTCCTGCGCCAGCACATCGCCCACGGCACCCGGCACACGGACGTCGTGCTGCGCTGGAGCTTCGACGGGCGGGGCACCCTCCGGGCCACCGCGACCCTGGAGGTGCTCTCGCCGGATCCGGTGAGGGCGTCGACGGAGTTCGCCTACCGCTGCCCCTGAAGCTTCCGCACGGATCGCAGCAGCCCCTCGGCCCCGCACCGTGCAGCGATGTCGTGTGCCTCGCGCAGCGCCGGGCCGGCCTCGGCCTCGGGGCCGTGCAGGGCGAGGGCGTACAGGGCCCGGGCGTGTTCCAGCCGGGCCGGGCCGGGAGCCAGCAGTGCCACCGCCTCCCGCAGGTGGGGCACGCCGTCGGCGCCGCGCAGTTCGCCGAGCATCCGCAGGGCGCGGCCCGAGGAGCTGGGGGCGCCCCAGCCGCGGGCCACGCGTAGTTGTTCCTCGGCCAGTGCCTCCGCCTCGGCCAGCTCACCGAGGTCGGCCAGGACCCGCACCCGCAGGGAACCCCAGGGCCACCAGGCGGGGTTGCCGACCGGCGGCTGGAGATGGCGGACACCGTCCAGGCTGGCCAGTGCCTCGTCGGGGCGTCCCTCTGCCATCAGCACCCTGGCCTGGGTCTCGCCCAGCAGACGGGTGCCCTCGGTGCCGACGATCCAGCCGCGCATCCGTTCGAGGCAGGCGCGTGCGCCCGCCACGTCACCCAGGTCGAGCAGCAACGCCGTCATGAAGGTCCGGCCCTGGGGGGCTCCGGGGGCCAGGCCCCAGGTCTCGGAGTGCTCGATGGCGGTCGCCAGCGAGGTGTGCGCCGCGCGCAGGTCGCCGTGGTTCCACTGGGTCCAGCCCCGCCACAGGTGGGTGGCGAGCACGGAGAACAGCGAGCCGCGCCGACGGGCCCTGGCCAGCGCGGCGTCCCACAGCTCGCCGACCTCCTCGTCGGCCAGGTGCAGCACGATCGCGGCGGTGTACCAGAGCATCTCCTCGCCGGCGTCCAGCAGCACGTCGTCGGCAAGGGCGAAACGGGCCATTTCGACCGCCCGGGTGCGGTTGCTGCCGTCGTGGGCCGCCTCCCGGGCCAGGTTGGCGGCGAGCATCCGGGCGCCGGGGCCGTCACCGCTGATCACCGGGGTCTCGTCGGAGCGCCACTGCCGCGGGTGCAGCCCGTGCATGAAGCCGCTGGTCCGCTCCAGCGCCAGCAGCCCCTGCCGCGCGTCGGTGAACTCGGCGGGCAGTTCGCCGGCCGCGCGGCGGGCGAAGGCGGTGGCCTGGCCGGGTCCGCCGGCGAAGACGAGGGTGCGAGCGAGCGCGAGGGCGGCGGTGGCCCGGCGGGCCGGGTCGGGCAGGGTCTCGTAGGCCTGGCCCAGGTGCTCCACGGCGGCGGGGCCGTTGCCGAGGGTCTCGGCGCGCCCCAGCTCCAGCAGCACATCGGGGCGCCGGTCGGGGCCGGGCGGCTCGTCCAGGGCCCGGGTCAGGTAGGTGACGGCGGCGTCCGCGGCGCCCCGGCCGACGGCCTCGCGGGCCGCGGTGCGCAGCAGGTCCACGGCCCAGGGGTCGGCGCGGCGGGGGGTGAGCAGCAGATGGGCGGCGACCTGCTGCAGCGGGGCGCCCGCGGTGTGCAGGGCGCGGGCGGCGCGCTCGTGCCGCAGCTGCCGTTCGCCGGGGGGAAGGTCGCGGTAGACGGCGTCGCCGACGAGGGGGTGCACGAAGCCCAGCGGGTACCGGTCACGGATGATCTCGGCCCGTACGAGCGGCGCCAGGGCGTCCGCCACGATGCCGTCCGGCACCTCCATGACGATGGCGACGTCCCGCACGGCGGCGCCGTCCCCGAGGACGGCGATGGCGCGGGCCACCTCCGTGGCAAGGGCGGGCAGATGGGTCAGGCGGCCGAGGACGAGCTGGGAGACGGCGCGGGATCCCACGTCGGTGACGGTGGCGGCCTGTGCCGCGTGCGGCCGGACGCCGCGCGACCGCAGGGCGCGCAGCAGCTGCCGCAGGAGCAGCGGGTTGCCCGAGGTGGCCCGGTGGCAGGCGGCGGCGAAGTCGTCGTGCGGGGTCTCGCCGAGCGAGCGGCCGACCAGCTCGGCGACGCCGGCCGGGGTGAGCGGCGTGGGCCGGATGCGCAGGACCGAGGGCGCGTCGGTGAGTTCGGACGGGAGCGGTCCGTGGTGGTGGGGCTCGCCGGTGCGCAGGGTGGCGACGACGAGGACGGGCAGGCCTCGCAGATTGCGCGCGAGGTGGGCGAGGAAGCGCAGCGAACCGGTGTCGCACCACTGGAGGTCGTCCACGGCCAGCAGCAGGGGGCGTTCGGCGGCGAGTCGCTCGGTGAGCCGGTGGAGGCCGCCGAGGACGGCGAAGCCCTGGGGTGCCGCGGCGGGGGCGGCGGGGACGGAGGGGCCGTCGTGGTCGAACACCACCGAGGCGGGGGCGGCCGGCCCGGTCAGCAGTTCACCGCCGCGTCTGGCGACCAGGCTCTCCAGCAGCTGGCGTACCGCGCCGAAGCCGTAGTCCTGCTCACGGCGGCTGCCGCGCGCGGTCAGGGTCAGCATGCCGCGTTCGGCGGCCAGCCGACGTGCCTCGGCCAGCAGGCTGCTCTTGCCGATGCCGGCGGGGCCGTCCAGGAGGACGACCGCGGCCTCACCGCGCGCGGCGCCGGTCAACGCCGCCTCCACCTCGGCGAGTTGCCGGTCCCGGTCCACCAGGGCGTTTCCGGCGGACGGGGGGCGGACGTGGATCGCGGCCGGCGCGGAACGCGGCACCCGGTCGAGCGCCGGCGACTGGGCCAGCACATCGGCCTCCAGGGCGCGCAGCGCGGCGCCCGGTTCGGCGCCCAGCTCCTCGGCCAGCGTCTGCCGGGCACGCCGCAGGGCGCCGAGCGCGTCGGCCTGGCGGTGCGCGCGGTACAGGGCGAGCGCCAGCAGCCGCCAGCGCTCCTCGCACAGCGGGTCCTCGGCGGCCAGTGCCTCGGCCTCCGGGACGAGCACGGGGCTGTCCTCGCTGTCCAGCCGCGCCGCCAGCAGCCGCTCCCGTGCCGTCTCGTGCAGGCCGGCCAGGCGGGCGGCCTCGGCCCGGGCCCACGGCTCGGCGGCGTACTCGGCGAACGCCGGCCCGCGCCACAGCTCCAGCGCGCCCCCGACGACCCGGACCGCCTCGGCGGGATCGGCGAGCGCCTCGGCCCGCCGCAGCGCCCGCTCGAACCGCCGGGCGTCCACCGCCTCCTCCGGTACGCACAGGCCGTAGCCGGATCCCTCGCGGACGATGATCCCGCTGCGGTTTCTGGCCCTGCTGCCCGGCTCCAGTCCGCGCCGCAGACGTGAGACGTATGTCTGGAGAGCCCCGGGGGCGCTCGGCGGCGGGGTCTTCGCCCATACCGCCTCCACCAGCCGCTCGGCGCTCACGCTCGCCCCGTCGGCCACCACCAGCCGGGCCAGCACCGCGCGCTGCCGGCGGCCCCCGAGGTCCACGGCCCGGCCCTGGAGCGTGGCCCGCACCTCGCCCAGCACACTGATCCGCAAGGCGTCGTCCACTGTCGCTCCCTGTGCGTTCGTTCGAACAGCGACAGAATGCACCAGAACCAGGCAGGGTGGGCAATGCAGGCTTTCCCGCCCGGCCCGGCAGCGGGCTGAAGACCCACGCCGAGCTCGTGGAGTCGCCGGAGGAGCTCCCAGGTCTCCGGGCAAAGCCGAGCGGCCGGCCGCAGCCCCTGCTTCGAGGACTGTGACGACCGGCCGCTCGGGCGCGTCTGCTGCCGTTACGCGGCGATCGGCTGCTTCTTCCCGGACTCCGCGGCGGCGGAGCCGTCCTTTGCCGTCTCGGCTGCCGTGCCCTCCGCGGACCGTCCCCGCAGGCCCTTGAGGACGACGACCAGGGCGGTGGTCACGCACACACCCGCCGCGATGGCGATCAGGTAGAGGAACGGGCTGCCGATCAGCGGGATCACGAAGATGCCGCCGTGCGGGGCGCGCAGGGTGGCGCCGAAGGCCATCGACAGGGCGCCGGTGACGGCGCCGCCCGCCATCGAGGCCGGGATGACGCGCAGCGGGTCGGCCGCGGCGAACGGGATCGCGCCTTCGGAGATGAAGGAGGCGCCCAGCACCCAGGCGGCCTTGCCGTTCTCGCGCTCGGTCGGGGTGAACAGCTTCTTGCGGACGGTGGTCGCGAGCGCCATGCCCAGCGGCGGGACCATGCCGGCGGCCATGACGGCGGCCATGACCTTCATCGCGGAGTCGCTGGGGTCCTGGACGGCGATGCCGGCCGTGGCGAAGGCGTACGCGACCTTGTTGACGGGTCCGCCGAGGTCGAAGCACATCATCAGGCCGAGCAGGACGCCGAGCAGGACGGCGTTGGTGCCGGAGAGTCCGGCGAGCCAGTCCGTCATGCCCTTCTGGGCCTCGGCGATGGGCTTGCCGACCACGACGAACATCAGGAAGCCGACGACGATCGAGGAGATCAGCGGGATCACGACGACCGGCATGATGCCGCGCAGCACCGGCGGGATCTGGATCCGCTGGATCGCGAGGACGACGCCACCCGCCAGCAGACCGGCGACCAGACCGCCGAGGAAGCCCGCGGCGATGTTGGAGGCGATCATTCCGCCGACGAAGCCGGGGACGAGACCGGGACGGTCCGCCATGCCGTACGCGATGTATCCGGCGAGGACCGGGATGAGGAAGCCGAAGGCTACTCCGCCGATCTGGAAGAACAGAGCGCCCCAGCTGTCGACCTGGGTCCAGGAGAAGTGCTCCATGACCGAGGGCGCCTTGTTGATCTCCCAGCCGCCGATCGCGAAGCCGAGAGCGATCAGCAGACCGCCCGCGGCGACGAACGGCACCATGTAGCTCACGCCGGTCATCAGCCACTTGCGGAGCTTGGTGCCGTAGCTGTCGCCGGACTCCCCGGTCCGCTCGACCGGCGTGCCGCCCTTGGCGGCCGCGGTGACCTCGCCGCGCTCCGCCTTGGCGCGCGCCTCGGCGATCAGCTCGGCGGGGCGGCTGATGCCCGCCTTCACGCCGACGTCGACGGTGGGCTTGCCGGCGAAACGGTCCTTCTCGCGTACGGGGACGTCGTGGGCGAAGACCACGGCGTCGGCGGCGGCGATGACGGCCGGGTCGAGCCGGGTGAAGCCGGCCGAGCCCTGTGTCTCGACGGTGACCTCGACGCCCGCGTCACGGCCGGCGTTCTCCAGGGACTCGGCCGCCATGTAGGTGTGGGCGATGCCGGTGGGGCAGGAGGTGACGGCGACGATCCGGAAGGGCTCCGGGGCCGGAGCCTGCGACGTGGGAGGGGTGGTGGCCGTGGTGGCGTCGGCGGAGGCCGCCGCCGGCGCCACCACGGAGTCTGCGGATCCCGAGGCGTCCACGGCTTCCGCCGGTTCCTCGGAGGTGCCCTGGTCGCCCCGGATCAGGGCCGCGGCGGCCGCCGGGTCGCCCGCCGAGCGCAGCGCGTCGGTGAACTCGCTGTTCATCAGCTGGCGGGCCAGCGACGACAGGATCGTCAGATGGGCGTCGTCGGCACCGGCCGGTGCGGCGATCAGGAAGACCAGGTCGGCGGGGCCGTCCGCGGCGCCGAAGTCGATACCGGCGGCGCTGCGCCCGAAGGCGAGGGTGGGCTCGGTGACGTGTTCGCTGCGGCAGTGCGGGATGCCGATGCCGCCGTCGAGGCCGGTGGGCATCTGGGCCTCGCGGGCGGCCACGTCCGCGAGGAAGCCCTCGAGGTCGGTCACCCGCCCCAGGGCCACCATGCGGGTGGCAAGGGACCGCGCCGCGGCTTCCTTGGTGTCGGCGGACAGGTCGAGATCGACCAGATCCGCGGTGATCATGTCGCTCATCGCGGGCTCCTTCGCACGCGTATCGCCCGGGGCGTGGGGTGGGCGGGGGTGAGGATGGGGACGGGAGTGGGGTGGGGAGGGAGATGGGGAGAGGGAGAGGGGAGAGCAGCGAGTAACAGGAGAGCCGTCATGGCACCCGGCTCGTTCGGCTCCGTCATGACACCGGCTCCCTGAGTTCGCGGTCCACCGGCACCTGCGCCGTGACCGTCACCGCCGCCGGGTCCAGGTCGTCCGGGGTCGGCATCACGCTGCCGGGGAGTTGTACGGCGGCCGCGCCGTGGGCCACGGCCGAGGCGAGCGCCGCGGGGCCGCTGCCGCCGGCGATGAGGAAGCCGGCCAGGGAGGAGTCGCCCGCGCCCACGTTGCTGCGTACGACGTCCACCTGCGCGCTCGCGAACCAGGTGCCCGTGTCCTCCACGAGCAGTTGTCCGTCGGCGCCCAGGCTGGCGAGCACCGCTCGGGCCCCCATTCCGCGCAGTTCCTCGGCCGCCTTCACCGCGTCGCCCACCGTGGCCAGGGGCCGCCCGACGGCTTCCGCGAGTTCCTCGGCGTTGGGCTTCACCACGTCGGGCCGCTCGCGCAGGGCTTCGAGAAGCGCGCGCCCCGACGTGTCCAGAGCGATTCGCGCGCCCCCGGCGTGCGCCCGCGCGACGACCTCGGCGTACCAGGACGGCGCGAGTCCTCGGGGCAGGCTGCCGCAGCAGGCGATCCAGCCGGCGTCGCGGGACTGCTCGCGCACCGTCTCCAGGAGGAGTTCCTGCTCCTCCTGGGACAGCTCCGGCCCGGGGGCGTTGATCTTGGTGAGGACGCCGTCGGACTCGGCGAGCGCGATGTTCGAGCGGGTGGCTCCGGCGACCGGCACCGGCGCGACCTCGATGCCCTGCGCGTCGAGCAGGTCGGCGACGAGCGCGCCCGGCGCACCGCCCAGGGGCAGTACGGCGACCGTACGCCGTCCGGCGGCCGCGACGGCGCGCGAGACGTTCACGCCCTTGCCGCCGGGGTCCATCCGCTCGCCGGTGGCCCGGATGACCTCGCCGCGGTCGAGGGAGGGGACCTCGTAGGTGCGGTCCAGGGAGGGGTTGGGGGTGACGGTGAGGATCACTCCCGCGTTGCTCATGTCGGTGCCGCTCATGCTCGTACTACTTCCGTGCCGCCGCGCTCGATGGCGGCCGCGTCGTCGTCGCTCAGCCCGCTGTCGGTGATCAGCAGGTCCACGTCGCTCAGGTCGCCGAAGCGGGCGAAGTGCTCCTGGCCGTGTTTGGAGGAGTCGGCGAGCAGCACCACCCGGCGGGCGGCGGCGACGGCCGCCTGCTTGACCGCGGCCTCGGCGAGGTCGGGGGTGGTCAGCCCGTGTTCGGCGGAGAAGCCGTTGGCGGCGACGAACAGGACGTCGGCACGGATCTCGCCGTAAGCCCGCAGCGCCCAGGCGTCCACGGCGGCGCGCGTACGGTGCCGTACACGCCCCCCGACGAGGTGGAGCTGCATGCCGGGGTGGTCCGCGAGGCGGGCGGCGATCGGCAGGCTGTGGGTGACGACGGTGAGCTCGGCCTCCAGCGGGAGCGCGGCAGCGAGGCGGGCGACCGTGGTGCCGGCGTCGAGGATCATCGTGCCCTCGGCGGGCAGTTCCGTGAGGGCCGCCTTGGCGATGCGGTCCTTCTCGTCGGTGGAGGTGCCCTCGCGTTCGGCGAGGTCCGGTTCGAAGTCGAGGCGTCCGACCGGTATGGCGCCGCCGTGGACCCGGCGCACCAGTCCGGCACGGTCGAGGGCCTTCAGGTCGCGGCGGATCGTCTCCGCGGTGACCTGGAACTCCTCGGCCAGCGACAGGACGTCGACCCGGCCGCCGTCACGGGCGAGCCGCAGGATCTCCTGCTGCCGCTCCGGTGCGTACATGTCCGTTTACCTCCGACCGATGCCCGAACCTGTGGTTTCGATCGGAGGCTACGCCCGGATTTCCGGAAAGTAAACAGGTTCGGACGTTATTCGGGCATGAACGGACTTTCGGCCCTGGTCGGGCCCAAGAGTCGGTGCCCGGCACCAGGGGTGAGTGCCGGGCACCGGGTCCGTTCGGCTCACGGTACGAGCTGCGGCTCACGCCCTTCCCGGGGCGAGTCCGCAGACCCCGGGGACTCCTCCCCCGCCGCCCCCTCCTGATGCACCGCGGGCCGCTTCGGCAGGGCCGACATCAGCAGGAAGATCGCCACCAGCACCGCGGCCACCCACACCAGCGCGTGCTGGAAGGCGTTCACGAAGGCGGGGCCCACCTCGGTGCTGGCCGGCCGGTCCGGGATCACGCCGAAGAAGACCACGGAGACCAGGCCGAGACCGAGCGCATTACCCATCTGCTGCACGGTGTTGATGAGCCCGGACGCGGAACCCGCGTGCTCGCGCGGCACTCCCGACAGCACGGCGTCCGTCAGGGGGGCGACGATCAGGCCCATGCCGACTCCCATCACGACCAGCGGGAGCGCCATCTGCCAGGGAGCGATGCCGAGGCCGTAGCGCTCGGACTCCCAGATGTAGAGCAGGACGCCCACGGCCATGGTCAGCGCACCCGCCTGCAGCACCTTGCGGCCGAAGCGCGGCACCAGCTTCTGCACGGACAGTCCGGCGGCCGTGGAGACGGCGAGCGAGAACGGGACGCCGGTGAGGCCTGCCCGCAGCAGGCTCCAGCCCAGGCCGACCTGCAGATACAGCGTCCAGACCAGGAAGAAGATGCCGAGCGCGAGGCCGAAGACGGTCTGGATGAGGATCCCCGCGGCGAAGCTCCGCACTCGGAAGAGGGAGAGTTCGATCAGCGGCGAGCCGTCCCGCGCGCTCTTGCGCCGTTCGTACGCGACGAGCGCCCCGAAGACTCCGAACGCGCCCGCCATCGACACGTACCCCCACAGCGGCCAGCCCAGCTCACGGCCCCGGGTGAGCGGGTAGAGCAGCATCAGCAGTCCCAGGGTCACCAGCGCGACGCCGACCAGGTCCAGCCGCACGGCCTTGGGCGCCCTGGACTCCGTGATGAAACGGCTGCCGAGGATCAGGCCGGCGATGCCGAAGGGCAGGTTGATCAGGAAGATCGGCCGCCACTCGAGCCCGAAGAGGTTCCACTCCGTCAGCAGTGCGCCCAGCAGCGGACCGGTGACGGCGCCGAGGCCCACGATCGCACCGAACAGGCCGAACACCTTGCCGCGTTCGTGTGCCGGGAAGGTGGCGTGCACGATCGACAGCACCTGGGGCACCATCATCGCCGCCATACCGCCCTGCAGGATGCGGGAGGCGACGAGCATCTCCGGGTCCGCGGCGAATCCGCACAGCGCGGAGGCCACGGTGAAGCCGCCGATGCCTATGAGGAACAGCCGCTTGCGTCCGTGGATGTCGCCGAGCCGGCCGCCGGTGATCAGCCCGGCGGCGAAGGCGAGGGCGTAACCGGCGGTGATCCACTGGATCTGGCTGACGGATGCGCCCGCGTCCTTCTGGATGGACGGGATCGCGATGTTGACGATGGTGACGTCGACGAGGTCCATGAAGGCAGCGGTCATCACGATCGCGAGGGCGAACCAACGACGGCGGTCCGCCGCCTCGGCCGTCCGGTCCGTGCTGTCCGCAAGCGGTTCGGTTGAGGTCATGGTGTGACGGTAGGACCTCATTAGGTCAGATCACGTCCTAGTGGTGCGGCATCCTCGAACGTATGACGACGGACACCCCGGCTCGGCTGCTCCAGCTCCTCTCCCTCCTCCAGACGCCCCGGGAATGGCCCGGCGGCGAGCTCGCCGACCGGCTCGGAGTGTCCCGGCGCACGGTGCGCCGGGACATCGACCGGCTGCGCGAACTGGGCTATCCCGTGCAGGCCTCCAAGGGCTCGGACGGCGGGTACCGGCTGGTCGCGGGCAAGGCGATGCCGCCGCTCGTGCTGGACGACGAGGAGGCCGTGGCGATCGCGGTCGGACTGCGGGCGGGGGCCGGGCACGCGCTCGAGGGGGTGGACGAGGCGTCGGTGCGGGCGCTGGCCAAGCTGGAGCAGGTACTGCCGGCCCGGCTACGGCATCGTGTCTCCACCCTCCAGGCCGCGACCATGCCGCTGACCAGCGGGGACGGCGCGAGCATCGCTCCCGAGACACTGACCGTGATGGCGTCCACGGTGGCCGGGCGGGAGCGGCTGCGGTTCGCCTACCGGGCGAAGGACGGCACGGAGTCCCGGCGGCTGACCGAGCCGTACCGGCTGGTGTCGACGGGGCGGCGCTGGTACCTGGTGGCGTACGACCTCGACCGGGCCGACTGGCGCACCTTCCGCGTGGACCGGGTGCGGGAGCCGTTCGCCACGGGGGCGCGGTTCGCTCCGCGGGAGTTGCCGGCGGGCGACGCGGCGGAATACCTCCGGCGGTCGATCCAGTGGCGCCCGGACACAGCGGAGTACGAGTACGACGTCGTCTTCGCGGACTCACCGGAGTCCGTCGCCACCCGGCTCCCGGTGTGGCTGGCGCAGACGGTCGAGCAGGACGGGGGCGGCTGCCGGCTGCGCGGGTCGACCAGCGGCCCCGTGGAGTGGCTGGCGATGCGGCTGGCGACGGTGGGGTCCGACTTCTCGGTCCGGGGACCGGTGGAACTGGTCGAGTGCGTAAGGGAGTTGGGGGAGCGGCTGGGGCGGGCGGCGGATGGTGGGGGCGTCCACTGAAACGCGGGTACGCACGCGGGCCGCGGAAACGCACATGCGCGCCTGCGAAACACACCCGCGCGCCCTGCCAACCGTCGGTCCGGCCCTCGCCCTACTGTCGGCCACCCCGGTTCCGGTCGTCCTCCCAGGCGAACCCCCGCAGCGCCCGCAGATTGCGCAGCGCCAGTTCCGCGGGGCCGTCGGGCCCGGCGGCCGGCGTCTCCGCCGCGGCCCAGCTCTCCATCGCCACCCGGACCGCGGCGCTCGCGACGGCGGCGGCGAAGCGCTGGTGCGGGGTGATCCCACGAGACTCGTTTCCGCCACCACAACCGCCACCACCGCCGCTGCCGGAGTCATGGGAAACGTTGTCGGACGGGACACCCTCCCGTGGGCCGTCACCCCGCGAGAGCCGTGCCGCCAGTACCTCCGCCAGGGTCTCCTCCGACGCCTGGCAGACCTCCGCCCAGACCTTGCCCAGGCCGGGGTTCGTCCCCGCCATGCGGATCAGGGTGCGCACCCACTGCCAGGACGCCGCCGAGACGCCTTCGCCGGGAACGAGGGTGTGGTGCACGGCGCGCTCCAGGGCCGCGGGGACGGGAAGTTCCGGCGGAGCCTCGCGTACCGCTTCCGTCCAGCGCTGGGCGCCCGCCGCGTAGAGGGGGGCGACGGCCTCCTCCTTGGTGGCGAAATAGCGGTAGAAGGTGCGGGGGGCGATGCCCGCGGCCTGCGCGATGTCCTCGGCGCGGGTGGCCCTCGGGCCACGGGCGGCGAAGAGGCCGGCGGCCGCTCTGGCGATCTCCATCCGGGTCGCCGCCTTGCGCCGCTCGGTCAGGGAGGCCGCGGCGGGGGTGGAGCTGCTCACCACGGCAGGCTATGCCCATGTGGCACAATCTGCCATTCGGGCGGGCCACCCCGTGGTTCAGGTACGGGGTGCCCCGCCCACCCCCATCGGCGCGAAAAAGCGAGCCGGGCTCCGGCGCCTGGGGGGAGAGGCACCGAAGCCCGGCTCGGGGAAAGTCCCGGCGCCGGGGGGATGGCTGCGTCGGGACGTGGTCTTGGAACCTGGTACTGGAACGTGGTCCTGGGAAGTGCGGGGCTTCAGGGTCGGTTCGTCTCGACGGCGGTCCGGGTCGTAGCGGTCCGAACTCCCGTGCCCTGAAGACTTGTTCCCCCGGGTCCCTCCTTTGAAGCAGCGTTGTACCGCCATGTTCGCGCCGGGCCGGCCACCCGGCGTACGCGGGCGGAACCGGTACGCCCGGGTGGTGACCCGGCAGGGCTCAGGACCTGTCACACCCTAGGCCGCCGCCTCGAAGCCGGTGTCCCGTGCGAGCTTCTTCAGCTCCAGCAGGGCGTGCTTCTCGATCTGGCGGATGCGCTCGCGCGTCAGGCCGTGCTGCTTGCCGACCTCGGTCAGGGTGCGCTCGCGGCCGTCCTCGATGCCGTAGCGCATCTTGATGATGGACGCCGTGCGCGGGTCGAGGCGGTCGATGAGGCCGTCGAGTTCCTCGCTGCGCAGCAGGGTGAGGACCGACTGCTCCGGCGACACCGCCGACGTGTCCTCCAGGAGGTCACCGAACTGGGTCTCACCCTCGTCGTCCACCGACATGTTCAGGGAGACCGGGTCACGGGCCCAGTCCAGGACGTCGATGACGCGCTCCGGGGTGGAGGCGAGCTCCGCGGCGATCTCGGCGGGCTCGGGGTCGCGGCCGTGCTCCCGGTTGAACTCGCGCTGGACGCGGCGGATCCGGCCGAGCTCCTCCACGAGGTGGACGGGCAGGCGGATGGTGCGCGACTGGTCGGCGATGGACCGGGTGATGGCCTGGCGGATCCACCAGGTGGCGTACGTCGAGAACTTGAAGCCCTTGCGGTAGTCGAACTTCTCGACCGCCCTGACCAGGCCCGCGTTGCCCTCCTGGATCAGGTCGAGAAGGGGCAGGCCGCTGCGGGGGTATCGGCGGGCGACCGCGACGACCAGCCGGAGGTTGGAGCGGATGAAGACGTCCTTGGCCCGCTCGCTCTCGGCGACGAGGGCCTCGAGCTCCTCCCGGGTGGCTCGGGCCTTCGACTCCTCGTACCCGTCGAGGACCTGCCGAGCGAACACACCCGCTTCGATGATCTGTGACAGCTCGACCTCCTTGGCGGCGTCGAGCAGCGGTGTGCGCGCGATCTCATCGAGGTACATGCCGACCAGATCGCGGTCGGCGATCTCGCCGCCGTGGACGCGAACACTGCTTGCCGCGTCGGCCGTCTCGCCGGTGGCGGACTTACGACGGGCGACGGCACGGGTTGCCATGCGTGCTCCCTTGCGATGGTGGGGTCAGCGGGTGGTCCTTGGACACCAGGCACTCGCTCACGTCGTCCCCGGACTGTTTTCGGGACTCTGCTCGGGTGCCCTGCATCCGATGGAAACAACGACTGGAATCAGGACAGAATTCCCAACCCGTGCCTCGAATTTTCTGATCATGCAGTACCCTGTCCGGCCACCGTCAGGCCACACGGGGAGTCATGATGTCGCCGGAACGTAGCGAGGTGCAGGTCAGGCCAGGAATCGAGGCAGACCTCGAAGCCCTCACGGACCTCTACAACCACTACGTACGTGAGACGTCCATCACATTCGATACCGCGGTCTTCACTTCCGAGGAGCGCCGCTCGTGGCTGCTCTCCCACCCTGAAGACGGACCGTACCGACTGAAGGTTGCCGTGGACACGGACTCACAGGAGATTCTGGGGTACGCCACATCCAGCCCCTACCGGCCGAAGGCGGCCTACTCCACGTCGGTCGAGGTGACGGTGTACGTGTCGCCGCGGGCCGGGCGCCGCGGCATCGGCACGCTGCTCTACAAGGCGCTCTTCGAGGCGCTGGCGGGCGAGGACCTGCACCGCGCGTACGCGGGGATCGCCCAGCCGAACGAAGCGTCCGCGCGCCTGCACGAACGCTTCGGTTTCCGGCATGTCGGCACCTATCGCGAGGTGGGCCGCAAGTTCGGCCGCTACTGGGACGTGGCCTGGTACGAGAAGGAACTCTAGGGGAACTCCGGGGCAGCTCCAGGGCGACCCGACGGTCAGCCGAACTGCACCGACCGCTTGGCCAGCCCCATCCAGAACCCGTCGATCACCGACTTCTGCGCGTCCAGTTCGCCGGAGACCTCGGCGGCGCCCATGGTCACGAACAGCGGGGCGAAGTGCTCCGTGCGCGGGTGGGCGTAGCGGCCGGCCGGGGCCTTGTGGAGGAAGTCCAGGAGGGAGTCCCAGTCGCGGGACTCCATGGCGCGCCGCCCCCAGTCGTCGAACTCCACGGACCAGCGGGGAATCCCGACCTGCCGCAGGGCGGCCAGGTTGTGGGTGAAGAAGCCGGAGCCGACGATGAGGACGCCCTCGTCGCGCAGGGGCGCGAGTTTGCGGCCGATCTCCATGAGGCGGACCGGGTCGAGGGTCGGCATCGAGATCTGCAGGACCGGGATGTCGGCGGCGGGGAACATCTCGACGAGCGGTACGTACGCGCCGTGGTCCAGGCCCCGGTCGGGGATGTCCTGGACGGGGGTCCCGGGAGCGCGCAGCAGCTTGCGTACGCTCTCCGCGAGCCCGGGCGCGCCCGGGGCGTCGTACGTCACCCGGTAGTAGTGCTCGGGGAAGCCCCAGAAGTCGTAGACGAGGGGGACCGGGTCGACTGCGCCGAGGGCGAGGGGGGCCTCCTCCCAGTGGGCGGAGACCATCAGGATCGCCTTGGGGCGGGGCAGGCCGGCGGACCAGGCCGCGAGCTCTCCGGGCCAGATCGGGTCGTCCGCGAGCGGCGGGGCGCCATGGCTGAGATACAGGGCGGGCATGCGCTCCTGAGTGGCGGCGGACATGACGACGACTCCCTCCGGGACCTTGTTTCTGGGGACCTGGGTTCGCGGAACCTTGCCTTTGAGGGCCTTGTTTCCCGCAACGGTGTTGCCGCGGGCCGGTTTGCCCGGGACCGTGGTGTCCGGAACCAGGTTGCTTGAAATCTAAAACGTCAACGTCCAAGAGCATATTCCCGACTAGTTCAAGATTCAAGGAGCAGACCTTTACAGTGGAGTACATGAATACGGCATCCACATCCGCTGAAGCGCCCCGGTGGCTCACCGACGAGGAGCAGCGCGTCTGGCGCTCCTACGTGCACGCCACCACCCTCCTCGAGGACCACATGGACCGACAGCTCCAGCGCGACGCGGGCATGCCCCACATCTATTACGGTCTCCTGGTCAAGCTCGCCGATTCGCCCCGCCGCCGGCTGCGGATGACCGAGCTGGCCATGTACGCGAAGATCACCCGCTCCCGGCTCTCGCACGCCATCGCCCGGCTGGAGAAGAACGGCTGGGTGCGCCGCGAGGACTGCGACTCGGACAAGCGCGGGCAGTTCGCGGTCCTCACCGACCAGGGCCTGGACGTACTCAGGCGGGCGGCGCCCGGCCATGTCACCGCCGTGCGCAACGCGGTGTTCGACCGGCTCAGCCCGGAACAGCAGAAGTCCCTCGGCGAGATCATGCAGATCGTCGCCGAGGGACTCGAGCCCAACGAAGCGGGTGCCGACCTTCCCTGGCTGCGCTAGACAGCCGGCGCTACGCGCGTCAGTGGGCGACCACCGGCACGTGTACGGCTTCCTCGGCGCCCTCTTCCGCGCCCGCGACCGAGCCGCCCATGTCCGGCTTGCCGGCGTTGATGAGCGTCAGGGCGATCGTGGCGGCGGTGACCAGGATGCCGACGGCGAACCAGATGGCGATCGTGTAGCCGTGCACCATGCCCTCCAGCTGCACCAGCTGCTGCTGGGGCTTGCCGGCGGCACCGGCGATGTGGTCCTTGATGTACGACGTGGTCGCGGACGCGGCGACCGTGTTCAGCAGGGCGGTGCCGATCGCGCCGCCCACCTGCTGCGAGGTGTTGACCATCGCGGAGGCGACACCGGCGTCACGGGGCTCGATGCCGTACGTGGCCAGCGACATGGCCGGCATGAACGCCGTACCCATGCCGAGGCCGAGCAGCAGCATCGCGGGCAGCAGCAGGGCCGCGTACGACGAACCGATCTCCAGGCGGGTCAGCACCAGCATGCCGAGCGCGGCGACCAGGAAGCCGGGGCCCATCAGCAGCCGGGCCGGGACCCGGGTCATCAGACGGGCGCCGATCTGGGTGGAACCGGTGATCATGCCCGCGATCATCGGGAGGAACGCGAAGCCGGTCTTGACCGGCGAGTAGCCCTTCACGACCTGCAGGTAGTAGGTCAGGAAGAGGAACAGGCCGAACATCGCGATGACCGCCAGGCCGAGCGAGAGGTAGACACCGCCCCGGTTGCGGTCGGTGAGGACGCGCAGCGGCAGCAGCGGCGCCTTGACCTTGGACTCGACGATCACGAAGGCGGCGAGCAGGACGGCGGACGCGACGAACATGCCGACGGTCAGGGAGTCGCTCCAGCCGTCCGCCTCGGCGCGGGTGAAGCCGTAGACCAGGGAGACCAGGCCCAGGGTGGAGAGGACGACGCCCGGGATGTCGAGGGAGGAGCGGTTGCGGCCGCCCTCGGGCTCACGGATGACGAAGTACGCGCCGGCCGCGGCGACGATCGCGAACGGGATGTTCACGAAGAACGTCCAGCGCCAGTCCAGGTACTCGGTGAGGAAACCGCCGAGGATCAGGCCGACGGCGCCGCCGCCGCCGGCGATCGCGCCGTAGATGCCGAACGCCTTGGCGCGCTCCTTGGCGTCGGTGAACATCACGGCGAGCAGGGAGAGCGCGGCGGGCGCGAGGAGCGCGCCGAAGGCGCCCTGGAGTGCGCGGGCGCCGAACATCATCGCCTCGTTGGTGGCCGCGCCGCCGAGCGCGGAGGCCGCGGCGAAGCCGCCGAGACCGGTGACGAAGGCGCGCTTGCGGCCCCACAGGTCGGCGATGCGGCCGCCGAAGAGCAGCAGACCGCCGAAGGCGAGGGCGTAGGCGGTGACGATCCACTGCCGGTTGCCGTCGGAGATGCCCAGGTCCTGCTGGGCGGAGGGCATCGCGATGTTCACGATGGTGGCGTCGAGGACGACCATCAGCTGGGCTATGGCGATGAACGCCAGGGCTTTCCAGCGGTTGGCGTCCGGAGTTGCCGGAACTGTCTGAGACATGGGGGTACCCACTTCGGGACTTCGTCGGAACTTCGTAAGGGAAAAGGACGTGCCGAGCACAGGTGACGTGTCGAGCACACGTATGGACTGCTGAGGTACTGCCGTCTAATCGCTCAGGCCTGGCGCAGGTCCTCCATCGTCATGGCCGTGCCGGGCAGGACGGAGGAGGCCGGGGCCCGCAGTCCGTCCAGGAACAGTTGGAGATGGCGGTGGACGAAGCGGTCGGCGTTCAGGCATCCGGTGCCGGCCGGGGGCCGGCTGAGCTGGGCCACCGCGATCATCAGGTCACCCACGCCGACGTCGGACCGCAGTTGTCCGGCCGCCCTGGCGCGGTCCATGACCTCTTCGATGATCTTTTCGGCGCGCTTGCGGGCGTCCTCCAGGTCGGGGTGGTGCCGGTCGAAGGTGCTGGAGACCATCGGGCACAGCGCGCCGACCCGCTCGTCGGCGGAGGCGTGCACGAAGTGCTCCAGCGCCGCGAAGGCGTCGCCGGTCTCGGCGAGGGCGGCCTGACCGGCCTGGACCGTACGGTCCATGACCGAGCAGACGACCTCGCGGACCAGCGCGTCGCGGTCGGGGAAGTGACGGTAGACCGTGGCGTTGCCGACGCCGGCCCGGCGGGCGATGTCGTCGAGCGGCACGTCGGGGCCGAGCTCGGTGAACATCTCGCGGGCGGCGGTGACGATCCGCTCGCGGTTGCGCAGGGCGTCGGCGCGCGGCCGGGGCGCCTTGCGCTCTGCGGCGATCGCGGTCTGCACGGTCGTACTCCTTGTCGAAGGACTGCGGCGATCCGGGGAAGCTGTCCCCGTTTCGCTCGGACACCTGGCTAAACGGGGAAACGGTCCCCGGATATTTCCCGAACCCGAAAGTTTTCCCATGTGACCTGAGTCACGCGCGAGGCCGCGGTAAACGGAGCCTCCCGTACCGCCCGGTAATCCCCGATCGGTCGCTTCCAGCGCGCGTCCGTCCGCACCCCGGCACAGGGTGATCGCAGGGGTGCAGCCGGTTGCCGGCGGCTGCCCGGAGCGAAAGGTCTCGCATGCAGCCGCAGCCCGTGCGCCCCGCCGCCCCGGCCCGCGCGGGCGAGCCGCTCCGCCGCCGGATACGCCCGCGCCGCCTCGCCGCCCTCGTCTCCATGACCGCGCTGACCCTCGTGGTCAGCACGTCGGCCGGCAACGGCCGCCTCGCCCCCGCCCCAGGACCGGCGAGGGCGGGCGCCGGCCCGGTCTTCCTGGGCCGCTCCTCCGCCCTCGCCCCCTGCATGATCAGCGGCGGCCCGGCCGTCCAGATGTCCGAGGGCTTCCCGACGCCCGGCGGATACGTCCGTTCGACCGGCACCGTCCGCGCCCTCACCCTGATGATCGACTTCCCGGGCACCCCGGGCCGGGGCAGCGCGCTCGCCCGCTACCGCGAGTTCTTCCCGCAGACCGAGGAATGGTTCCGCACGGCGTCGTACGGCCGTCTCGACTACCGCTCCGACACGCCCGTCCGGCGCTGGCTGCACATGCCGAAGTCGTTCCGGGCGTACCGCATAGACCGCGGCGCACCCTTCGACCCCGGCTACCGCGCCCTCGTCAAGGACATCGTGGCCGCCGCCGACCCGACGGTGGACTTCCGCGCGTACGACCTGCTGAACGTGCTGGTGACCCCGAACGCGGGCCCCTCCGCGCTGGACACGGTGCTGTCCGTCACCTTCGCCGGGAACACCGAGGCCCCGGTCGCCGACGGGGTGTCGGTCGCCAACGCGTCCTTCGTCTACTCCCGCCAGGACGACGGTTCCGGCTCCTACGGCCGCACCGGCTACCGCGTCCTGCCGCACGAGAACGGCCATGTCTTCGGCCTGCCCGACCTCTACACCCAGGACGGCGGCGGCGCGGTCGGCCACTGGGACATCATGAGCGAGGACTGGGGAGCCAACAACGACCTGCTCGGCTGGCACAAGTGGAAACTGGGCTGGCTGGACCCCTCCCAGATCTCCTGCGCGGCGGCGCGGGGAACGACGGAGTACCCGCTCACCCCGCTGTGGCGGTCCGGCGGCCCGAAGCTCGTCTTCGTCCCCCTCGACGGCCGTACCGGTTACGCCGTCGAACTGCGCGCCCGCGGCGGCAACGACGAGACGGTGTGCCGGCCGGGCGTGCTCGTGTACCGGGTGGACGCGGACGTCGACACCGGCATGGGGCCGATGACGCTGTACGACTCCCGCAAGGACAGCGGGGGCTGCACCCGCAGCCCGAACGTCCACGCGGAACTCTCCGACGCCGCGTTCGTCCCCGGCGAGACCTTCAAGGATCCGAAGCGGAAGATCCGGATCTCGGTGACGGGGAAGGACCCGCAGGAGGAGTACCGGGTGCGGGTCACCCGGGGCTGAGCAGCCGCCCACGCGTCCGAACGACCGGGGGTCCGGATTACCGTAGGGCTGCCCAGATCGCCGTACCGGAGACCGCCGTACCGGAGAACCGATGCCCGCGAAGATGACCACCACCCCCGAAGGGGAGACGGCCGCTCCCGAGGAGGCCGTCGTCCCGCTGATGCGCGGGGTGGCCGTGCTGCGGCAGCTGACCGGGGCCGGCGGGGCGATGCGGCTGAGCGAACTGGAACGGGCCACCGGCCTGGCCCGCTCCACCGTGGACCGGGTCACCGCGACCCTCGCCCGCATGGGATACGTCCGCCTGGACGGCCGGGACGCGGCCCTGACCCCTCGGGTGATGGAACTGGGCAACGCCTACCTGGCCGCCCTGCGCCTGCCGTCCCTGCTGGGCGCACGGGCGGACGCGCTCGCCGACGAACTGGACGAGTCGGTGTCCCTGGCGGTCGCCGACCGCGACGGCATCCGCTTCATCCACCAGGCGACCCGCCGCCGCGCGATGTCCCTGAGCTTCCGCATCGGCGACCTGCTGCCGGCCGAACGCACCGCGCCGGGCCCCCTGTTCGCCGCGGACTGGACGGAGACGGACTGGGCCGCGTGGCGTGCCCGCCGCGCCGCGGACCCGCAGTCCCGCACCTTCCCCGCCATACCGCCCGCCCCGCACCGGACCCCGGACGAGGACGACGAGGACTTCGTACGACGCACCCGGCACGCGGCGGCGGAGGGCTGGTCCCTGGACGACCAGCTGATCGAGCCGGGCCTCGTCGCGGTCTCGGTCCCGGTACGGGACCCGGCCACGGGCCGTGTCGCCTGTGTGGCGAACGTCGTCAGCCACACCAGCCGCCACACGGCGGCGGATCTGCGCGACACCCTGCTGCCCCGGTTGCGGGCGGCGGTGAGGACGATGGAGTCGGACCTGCGGCACGCCCCCACCCCCGCCCCCGGGCCGCCGCCCGCGGGCCTCGCCCTCTGGACGGGCGCGTCGAAACAGGAACTGGGCCGCGGCTTCGTCGAGTCCCTGGCGCGCGGGCTCACCGTCCTCACGGCGTTCGGGGAGGGCCGGTCCGAGCTGACCCTGACGGATGTCGCGAAGGCGACGGGCCTGGCCCGCGCGACGGCCCGCCGAGCCCTGATCACCTACGAACACCTGGGCCTGGTCACCCCCGGCGCCCCGCCCCGCACCTTCGCCCCCACCCCCCGGATCCTCTCCCTCGGCTTCCCTCCCCTGTCCCGTACGACCCTCCCCCGCATCGCCGGCCCGCACCTGGCGGCGCTGGCGCAGCGGGTCCACGAGTCGACGGCCCTGGCGGTCCTCACCGAGGAGGGCGACGAGATCCAGTACACGGCGGGGGTGGCCGCGCAGCACCTGATGAGCGTGGACGTGACGGTGGGCAGCCGGCGCCCGGCGCGGCTCACGGCGACGGGACGGGTGCTGCGCCTCGGCGGGGATCACGCCCTCGTCGACGAGGAGTTGGAACAGGGCCTGCGCTCGATCGCGGTACCCGTCCACGACCGCACGGGCCGGGTCGTCGCGGCGGTCGGCGTCGCCACGCACGCGGCGCGCAGGACGGCCGAGGAGTGCGTCCGCGACATCCTCCCCGAACTGGCCGCCACCGCGAGCCTGATGGAATCCGACCTCCACGTGGCGTCCCGCTTCACCCCCGTACCCCTCTCCTGACCCACGGTCTACTGACCGACTTGGCCCCTGCGCGGGGTGAACGGCCCCGCGTCGATGCCCGGCAGGGTGACCGTGCCGGGCGCTGAGGGGGGCGGCGTGGGCGTATCGGCCGTGAGGGAGGGCAGCGTGACCGTATCGGCGTCCATGGCCGGTGCGCGGTGCGGGGCCGGTTTCGCCGTCGGCGGCTGTTGCCGCATACCCGCGAACGGATGGCGCCAGAAGTGGGAACGCGGGGTTCGCCAGTTGTAGCGGATGGCGAGGAGCCGCAGTCCGAAGGCGAACAGCGAGGTGCCTATGGCGGTGCCGACGTTCAGCAGTCCGGTGGCGTGGAGCAGGACGGCCGAGGTCGCGCCGGCGAGGGCGGGCAGCGCGTACAGGTCGCGGTTCCAGCGGAGCAGCGCCGGCTGTTCGAGGGCGAGGAGATGGGCGAGCACGCCGCCGCCGACGGCGCTGGCGCTGCCGAGCGTGACGGCGGCGGGAGAGTTGAAGCCGTGGGAGAGCGCCTTGATCGTGCCGGTGACGCTGAAGAGTCCGAGCGCCGCCGCGTCGGAGATGTCGAACAGCCTGCCGTCGTGCACCGTGTCGTCATGGCGCAGCCGGTGGCCGAAGTACACGATCGCCGCGGCGGCGCAGGGGGTGAAGAAGTAGCCGAGATCGGTGAAGGCGACGGGGGTGACCCCGAGCACCAGGTCACGGAAGAGTCCGCCGCCGAGGCCCGCCGTCTCGCTGAGGATGACCGTCCCGAAGATGTCGAAGTCCTTGCGTACCGCGAGGAACGCTCCTGAGAGGGCGAAGGCG
This sequence comes from Streptomyces sp. NPDC002588, assembly GCF_040295925.1. NCBI lineage: Bacteria > Bacillati > Actinomycetota > Actinomycetes > Kitasatosporales > Streptomycetaceae > Streptomyces > Streptomyces sp. NPDC002588. The sequence goes on along the minus strand of NZ_JBEOWF010000006.1, from coordinate 12,949 downwards.
AAGATGCCTAAGAGATCCATCACGTACTGGACGGCGCCGCTCAGTTCCTCGATCGGCATGGGTCAGGCCTCCCTGAAGGCTGGTGGGCATGCCGGCCCATGAGGGCTGTCGGGCACGCGACCGATAAGCGAAGGTGCCGTCCGTGCGGACGGTGTGGCGAGTGCGGCGCCCGGTCCCTCGGGCAGCCTTCACCTGAGCGGATCACACGGCTCCGCCGCCTGCTGTGCACCGATAATCACCATGCACCATGGCACCGACATCGCGCAGCGAATCCCCACATATGGTTCACACGGTCTCGTCCCCCGGGCCACTCCCGAACCGCCCCTGTGCCGATGTGGGTGACGGGCAGTCGTTCTGCCGCGCCAGGCCCCGGAACACCGTGCCCGGAGCAGGGCGGCGGCCGTCCGGCATGTTCCCGTTGCGGTGCGGATATCCGCCGGTTTTGCAATGTCTGCCGGGTTTTTGCGTTCCGCGTCGACGGTTCTGGGAATTTCCCTGCCGGGCACAGTTCCGGCAGGCTCCGACACGTCGGAAAGAAAGGCGAGGGACGTACTCGTCCGGCATACTTGCGAGCTGCGGACCACCCTGCCCACCACCACGCAAGCCACGGCACGGCGAGCAGTTCAAGCGCTGATGCGAACCTCCGGGGAACAGTCGTCATGAATAACCTTCGGCCTTCGGACCCGACGTCCATAGGCGGCTATCCGTTGCTCGGCCGGCTCGGCGCGGGCGGCATGGGGCAGGTGTTCTTGTCCCGCACGGGTTCGGGTCGGCTGCTCGCACTGAAGACGATCCGCGACGATCTCAGCTCCGAGCCGGGGTTCGAGGAGCGGTTCGCCCGCGAGATACGCAACAGCGACCGGGTCCGTTCGCCGTGGACCGTGACCCTCGTGGACTACAGCGCCCCGGGCCGGCGCCCGCAGTGGCTGGCCACCGAGTACGTGCCCGCGCCGTCGCTCGCCGAATGGGTCGCGGCCCATGGCCCGCTGCCGCAGACAGCGGTGCTCTCACTCGCCGCCGAACTGTGCGGCGCCGTGCAGGCCGTGCACCAGGCCGACCTCGCGCACCGGGACATCAAACCCGGGAACGTCCTGCTGGCACGCGACCGTCCACGGCTGATCGACTTCGGTGTCGCCCGGGCCGCCGACGACAGCCGGCACACCCGCATCGGTGTCTCCGTGGGCTCCCCCGGCTTTCTCGCGCCGGACCAGGCCGTCGGCGGTGTCGCCGCCGAACCCGCCGACGTGTTCTCACTGGCCGCCGTGCTGGTCTACGCCGCGACCGGACGCGGCCCCTTCTCGCGCGCGGGGGAACAGATCCCCGCGGCCACCCTGCTGTACCGAGTGGTCCACGAGGAACCCGACCTCACGGGCGTCCCCCCGGAGCTGGTGCCGCTGCTCACCGCTTGTCTGGCCAAGGACCCGGCCGGGCGCCCGACGGCGGCCCGGCTGAGCGGATGGCTGGAGCAGGTGGGCGGCCGGATCGGGCGTTGGCCTGAGGAGTGCCCCACGGTTCTCGCCGGAGAACTCGCCGAGACCGAGCAGTCGGCGCGCACCCTGGTCGACCTCGCGCACGAAGCCACCGCGGTCCTCGCCGGCCAGGAAGCGGCCCCGGAGACCCTGAGGTCCGGCACTCTCCCCGCCTCCCCGGCCGAGCCCGCCCGGAGCCGCCGGCCCGCCTGGCCGCTGACCGCGGCCATCGCGGCGGCCGCGGTCGCGGTGGCCGTGGTGGCCACCGTCCACTTCGGTACACAGCGTTCCTCCGCCGAGTCCTCCCCGTCCACGCAGACACAGCCGTCCGGCTCGGCCGCCTCGGCGACCGCGGGGAAGACGCCGTCCGCCTCGGCCCAGGAGCCGCAGGAGACCGAGCAGTCCCAAGAAGCCGGCAACAGCCCGGAGGCCCAGCAGCCGGACGCGGAACTCAAGGTCATCGAGGCCACGTTCGAGCTGGCCACCGGGGAGTCCGTGGTGGCCGGGGACCGGAGTCTGATCATGCAGCAGGACGGCAACCTGGTGATCTACGACGAGAACCACAAGGCCCGCTGGGCCGCGATGACCCGGGGCGAGGGCAATTCCGCGCGCTTCCAGACGGACGGCAACCTGGTCGTCTACAACAGCGGCGGGCAGCCCCTGTGGTCCTCACGGACAAACGGCCACCAAGGAGCGGTCCTGGTGTTCCAGGCCGACGGAAACGTCCTGATCAAGTCCGGCGACACCGTGCTCTGGGCCGCGGGAACGGAGAACTGACCGTGCGGGCGGGCTCGTGAGGAAATCCGCGGAGAGCGCACTTGCCCGAGCGGCATCCGCCGCAGGAATCTCGGGGGAATTCCCGCCGCCGCATTGTTCGAAAACAGAAGCCGGTCCCGCCGGTGTTCCGCCGGTTCCCTGACGCGCGTATTTCCGCCGAGAATTCAGGCGAGGTGAACTCTTTTCCGTCCCGGAAGGACGGGCAGCGGGGTTGATCGATGCCATATCACTCGGCCGCACCGGTCGCCCGGAGAAGATCGCGGCCGTGGTCGCCTTCCCGCACGCGACCGCCGGCTCCTGACGTGAAGGGTCCCGCCGAACCGCCGCTCGCCCGGAGGGGCGCGACAGCCCCAGGTCACCGACCTGGGGCTGCCCTGTGAGGTGGATGCCCGCAAGGGTCGGCGAAAGTCTTTCGTAACCGAGACATTTCCGGTCCTTGTTCCGGATGTGAATTCCGTGCGAGTGTCCCCGCCAGCAGGCAGGCCGTCGGCAGCAGGGCACCCGAAAGCCTTTCGTACCGGTCTCCGATCTGCCTGGCCCACCGACGGCATGTGGAAACAAGAGAGGCACACCATGCGGAGAGTCCCGGTCAACGGAAACCCCGGAAGCCCGAGAACGCGACGTCTCGTCGCGGCCGCCGTCACCCTCACCGCGGCCATGGGCCTTGCCGCGTGCGGGACTTCGGGGCCGTCCGGATCGTCCGCGTCGTCCGGGAAGGGCCTGACGATGTGGGCGCTCAACGACCAGACGATCCTCAAGAGTTCCGTCGACGCGTACAACAAGGACCACCCGGACGCGAAGATCACCCTGCGGCTGTTCGCCAACGACGACTACAAGCAGAAGCTGCGCGTCGCGTTCGGCGCGAACCAGGCCCCGGACATCTTCTTCAGCTGGGGCGGCGGAGCGCTGAACGACTACGTCAAGGCCGGCAAGGTCGACGCGCTGACGCAGACCGACGCGGACACGGACCGGTTCACCCCGAGCGTGATGCAGAGCGCCACCTTCGGCGGCAAGGCCTACGGCGTGCCCGCCAACGGCCTCGCCCCGGTCGTCCTCTACTACAACAAGAAGGTGCTGGCCGACGCCGGCGTCGAGCCGCCGAAGACGTACGACGACCTGCTGGCGGCCGTGAAGAAGCTGAAGGCCAAGAGCGTCGTCCCGCTGTCCCTCGCCGCGAACTCCAAGTGGCCGACGCTGATGTACCTGGAGTACCTGCTCGACCGCCAGGGCGGCTCCGAGGTGTTCACGAAGATCGCCTCCGGAGACGCCTCGGCGTGGAAGGACGCGTCGGTCACCAAGGCCAACCAGTACCTCCAGGACCTGTCGAAGGCCGGCGCCTTCGGGGACAACGCCTCCTCCGTCAGCTACGACCAGGGCGCCTCCACGGCCCTGCTCTACACGGGCAAGGCGGCGATGGAGGTGATGGGCACCTGGGAGTACGCCAACATCGCCAAGGCCGCGCCCGACTTCCTGAAGAACGGCGACCTGGGCTACACCGCGTTCCCGACGCTGCCCGGCGGCGCGGGCAGCGCGGGCAGCATCGTCGGCAACCCCTCGAACTTCCTGTCGCTGAACTCGGCGACCAAGAACAAGAGCGCCGCACTCACCTACTTCAAGGACTACGTCCTGAACGCCTCCCAGACCGACGCCTACCTCGCCGCCGGGAGCGTGCCGCCGGTCAAGGGCCTGGAGTCCAAGCTGGCGGCGGTGAAGTCGTCGTCCGACAAGGAGTGGCTCACCTTCGTCTACGACCTGGTGCAGAACGCGCCGGGCTTCCAGCTCTCCTGGGACCAGGCCCTGCCGTCCGACCAGGCCGACCCGCTGCTGACCAACACCGACAAATCGTTCCTGCGCCAGATCTCGCCCGCCGAGTTCGGGACGAACATGAGCAAGGCGTCGTCGTGACGCTCACCGCCCCCGCGCGCCGGAGAGGAGGCACCGGCCTCCTCATGGCCGCCCCCGCCCTGCTGCTCTTCGGCCTGTTCGGTCTCGTCCCCCTCGTCGGCGTGCTGGCCCTCAGCCTCGCCCGCTGGGACGGCCTCGGCTCCGTCGGCTGGGCCGGCTTCGCCAACTGGGGCGAGGTCCTGACCGACGGCGCCACCTGGCAGGCACTGGGACTCACCGTCAAGGTGATGGCGGTGAGCTGGCTGGTCCAGACGCCGATCGCGCTCGCCCTCGGTGTCTTCCAGGCGCCGAGGGGGAGGGTGCGGGCGCTGCTGGCGGTGCTGTTCTTCCTCCCCCTCCTGCTGTCGGCGGTGGCCATCGGCCTGACCTGGCAGGCGCTGCTCGACCCGTCCTTCGGCATCGGCGCCACACCCGGCCTGCACTGGCTGGCCAAGCCGCTGCTCGGCTCGCCGGACCTGGCGCTGTACACGGTGATCTCCGTGATCGCCTGGCAGTTCGTGCCGTTCCACGCCCTGCTCTACCAGGCCGGAATACGGCAGATCCCCACCGCCCTGTACGAGGCGGCCGCCCTCGACGGCGCCGGACCGGCGGCCCGCTTCCTGCACATCACCCTGCCGCAGCTGAAGTACACGATGGTCACGTCCAGCACGCTCATGCTCGTCGGATCGCTGACCTACTTCGACCTGATCTTCGTCCTGTCGGGTGGCACCGGCGGCCCCGGCACCGCCACCCGCGTTCTCCCCCTCGCCATGTACATCACCGGATTCCAGGCCCATGACATGGGCCGGGCCAGCGCCGTCGCCACCCTCCTGGTGGTCTTCGGCCTCGGCCTGTCGCTGCTGACCACCCGACTGTCCGGTTTCACCCGGATGGACAGCCGGCAGGAGGGCATGTGAGCACCACCGTGACCAGGACGCCCACCCCCGCCGGGCAGGCACGGGTCCGCACACGCGGAGCGACACCGCCCGGGCCCGTCCGGCCGAACCCCCTGCCGGGACTGCTGCGTCGCGCCCTCACCGGCGGCGCCACGCTCCTGTGGGCCGCGATCGTCGTCGTACCCGTGTACTGGCTGGTGGTGACGAGCCTGCGCGGCCGCGCCGACTTCACCGCCGACAGCCCACTGGCCCTGCCCGGCCACCCGACGCTCGGCAACTACCGGACGGTCCTGGCGAGCGACTTCACGGCCTACCTGCTCAACAGCGTGATCGTGACCGCGGCGACGGTCGCCCTGACCGTCACCGTCGCCCTGATGGCCGCCTTCGCGATCGTCCGGGGCGCGGGAAGCCGCCTGTCCCGCTTGTCGTTCCGGCTGTACCTGCTGGGCCTGGCGATCCCGCTGCAGGCGGTGATCATTCCGGTCTACCTGCTGATCATCAGGATGCGGCTGTACGACAGCCTGCTCGCGATCGTCCTCCCCTCGGCCGCGTTCGCGCTGCCGATCACCGTGATGATCCTGGTGAGCTTCCTGCGCGACGTGCCCCGCTCGCTGTTCGAGGCGATGGTCGTCGACGGCGCCGGCGACTGGCGCATGCTCTTCTCGCTCGCGGCGCCCCTGGCCCGCCCGGCCCTGATGACGGTCGCCGTCTACGACGGACTGCAGGTCTGGAACGGCTTCCTCTTCCCGCTCATCCTCACCCAGAGCGGCGACAAGGCCGTGCTGCCGCTGGCGCTGACCCTCTACCGGGGCCAGTTCGGCATCGACGTACCGGCCACCATGGCCGCGGTGGTGCTCTCCACCCTGCCGATGCTCGCGCTGTTCATCCTGGCCAGGCGCCAGCTCGTCGCCGGTCTCACCGCCGGCTTCTCCAAGTAGCCCATACCACCGGGCAGTTCACCCCGACGACGGCCGGGCCGGGTGCCCGGCCCCGTCGGCGTGCCCGCACAACTCCCCGAGGAGTCGTGAATGACGACCACCATGCCCGACCACGGCGGCGTCCCCCAGCACGAGGACGACCGACCCTGGACCGACCCCGCCCGGCCGGCCCCCGAACGGGTCGAGGCCCTGCTCGCCCGGCTCACCCTCCCGGAGAAGGCGGCGCAGCTCAGCAGCGCCTGGGAGGACGTCGAACCGGCCGGCCCCGAGGTGGCGCCGGGCACCAGCATCTTCGACCGCGTCGGCGACCTCACCGAGACCGCCCGGCACGGTCTCGGCCAGCTCACCCGCCCGTACGGCACCCTGCCCCGGCCCGCCCTGGAACACTCCCGCGCCCTGGCCGAACGCCAGCGGCAGATCGTCCGGCAGAGCAGGCTCGGCATCCCGGCCATGGCGCACGACGAGTGCCTGACCGGTTTCACCGCCTACGGCGCGACGATCTACCCCACCTCGCTCGCCATGGCGGCCACGTTCGACCCGGAACTGATCCGGCGGGTCGGCGCGGCCATCGGCGCCGACCTGGCCGAGGCCGGCGTCCACCAGGGCCTCGCCCCCGTCGTCGACGTGATCCGCGACTACCGCTGGGGCCGCTGCGAGGAGACCTACGGCGAGGACCCGTACCTGGTGGGCGAGATGGGTGAGGCGTACGTCACCGGTCTGCAGAGCGCCGGGGTGTACGCCACCCTCAAGCACTTCGCCGGGTACTCCGCCTCCATGGGCGGCCGCAACCACGCCCCCGTCCACGCCGGGCGCCGCGAACTCCTCGACGTCATCCTGCCGCCCTTCGAGCGGCTCGTCGCCGCGGGCGTCGGTTCGGTCATGAACTCGTACGCCGAGATCGACGGCGAGGCACCCGCCGCCAGCCGGTGGCTGCTGACCGAAGTCCTGCGCGAGGCATGGGGTTTCGAAGGCACCGTCGTCTCCGACTACTGGTCGCTGCCCTTCCTGGTCAACGCCCACCGGGTGGCGGTCGACCTGCCCGACGCCGGGGCGCTCGCCCTGCGCGCCGGGATGGACGTCGAGCTGCCCGACCAGCGGGGCTTCGGCGACGCCCTGGTCCACGCCGTACAACAGGGGCTGGTCGACGAGGAGTCGGTCGATCGCGCGGTACGCAGGGTACTGCGGCAGAAGGTCGGACTCGGGCTCCTGGACCCCGGCTGGGACCCGCGGCCTCCGGCCCTGCGCGCGGGCGAACTCGACCTGGACAAGCCGGACAACCGCCGACTGGCCCATGCCGTGGCCCGGGCGAGCGCCGTCCTGCTGTCGAACGACGGGACCCTGCCCCTCCCGTCCGGCGGCCGGATCGCACTGATCGGCCCGTGCGCCGACGACGTCCGCACCATGTTCGGCTGCTACAGCTTCCCCAACCACGTTCTCGCCGACCGCGACGACCTCGGCAACGGTGTCGAGGCGGTCTCGCTGCGCACCGCTCTGGCCGAAGAACTCCCGTCCGTACAATGGGAGTTCGCGTCCGGGTGTCCGATCCGGGACGAGGACCGCACCGGGATCCCGGCCGCGGTGGAAGCCTGCGCCGCCGCCGATCTCACGGTCCTGGTCGTCGGCGACAAGGCGGGCATGTTCGGCATCGGCACCTCGGGCGAGGGCTGCGACGTCGAGGATCTGCGGCTGCCGGGCGTCCAGGAGGAGCTGGTCGAGGCGGTCCTGGCGACCGGGAGGCCGGTCGTGCTGATCGTCAGCAGCGGCCGGCCGTACGCCGTGGGCCGGTTCGCGTCCACCGCCGCGGCCATGGTGCAGGTCTTCCTGCCGGGCGAGGAGGGCGGCCGGGCCGTGGCCCGACTCCTGTCCGGCGGAGCCAACTTCAGCGGAAAGCTGCCGGTGCAGATCCCCACCACGCCGGGCGGGCAGCCCTACACCTACCTCCACCCGCCGCTCGGCGACCGGCAGAGCTTCCTCTCCAACCTCGACCCGACGCCCGCGTTCCCCTTCGGTCACGGGCTGTCGTACACCACCTTCGCCGTCGACCCGCTGGGTGTCGACCGCGAACCGGTGCCGACGGACGGGGAGTTCACGGTGCGCGTACGGGTGCGGAACACCGGGACGCTCGCGGGCGCCGAGACCGTCCAGCTGTACGCCGTCGATCCCGTCGCCCAGGTGACCCGGCCGGTGCGTTTCCTGCTCGGCTTCGTCAAGGTCGACCTCGCCCCCGGCGAGCAGGCCGTGGTCCGTTTCCACGTCCACACCGACCGCCTGGCCTTCACCGGCCTGGACGGCCGCCGTGTCGTCGAGCCCGGCGAGATCCTGCTCGAGGCGGGCTCCTCCAGCCTGGACACTCCGGCGCGGGCCGCCGTCCGGCTCGTCGGTACGGAGCGGGACGCGACCGTCGTACGGCAGCACCGCGTGCCCGTGACCGTCGAGCGGGAGTGAGCCACGGGAGACGGGTACGAGAGGGCGGCGCCACCGGTCGGTTCGATCCGGTGGCGCCGCCCTCTCGTCGATCCGGTGCTACTGGCTCCGGGTCCAGGTCTGGGTCGCGTTGCCCAGGCCCGTCCACAGCTGGACCTTCGAGCCGTTGGACTTGCCCCAGTTGGTCACGTCGACGACCAGGCCGTTGGAGCGGTTGACGATGGTGCCGTCGACCCGGAACGCCCACTGCTGGCTGGTCTTCCCGTTGCAGGCCCACAGGATCAGCTTGGTGCCCGCGGTGGTGCCGTCGCCGTTGGCCGCCAGGCACTTGCCGGAGACCCGCAGTTCGCCGGCCGCGGTCTGTGTGATGGTCTGGTTGGCGTTGCCCGAGCAGTCGTAGATCTGGACCTGGACGCCCGTCTGGCCGTTCGGGACGTCGAGGCAGCGGCCGGAGTACGTGCCCTTCAGGGTGAAGGCCGAGTCCGTGGGAAGGGGGTCCTGGACCAGCAGCCAGTCCTGTGAGCCGTCGTCGGCCGACGCCGCCAGGGTGACGGAGCCGCCCGCGGTCGCTCCGGTCATGTACAGGCTGGTGTTACGGACCGAGCGGAGCTTGTAGTACCCGCTCGTCGACGACGAGACCTGCGTCCACTCCTTGTCGGTGGCACCGTCGTCGACCCACTGGGCCAGCTTCTGCCCGGCCGTCGCGGTGCCGGTCCAGATGGCGACCGCGCGGCCCCCCGCCTTGTTGAGCAGCGTCACGTCGCTGCCCTTGGCCGCCAGGTGCCAGCGTTGGGTGATGGCGGTGGAGTCCGCCGCGCTCAGGACGAGGTCGGGGGTGTTCCCGGTGAGGTTCGCGTCCTGCGTCTTCGCGGAGGCGGTGCTCAGGACCTGGCCGGTCAGCCGGTTGACGAGGCTGTAGTAGGCGCCGTCGGAGCGGCCGAGGTCGACCTCGGCGTACTTGACGGGGCCGACGCTGCCGCCGCTCCAGGACGCCTGGAGGATCAGGACCCGACCCGTGCCGTCGACGTACTGCAGGTTGCGGCTGTACCCGGCGGCGATCGGTGTCTGGTACTGCTTCCAGGTGCCGGTGCTCAGCCCGGACTCGTTCACCCACACACTGCCGCTGCCGGCCGCGTTGTACACGATCCGGCCGTCCGGCATCGGGAGGAGGACCGGGCTGCCGCCGGTCGACAGCGTGTTGCCGCCCGAGGGCACCGGCAGCGAGGTGATCGCGGCGTCGGTGGCCGAGAAGAACTTCGTCGGGTCGTCGGAGATCCGATAGCGGACGTTCGTCCCGCCGCCCCAGTACTCGTACGTCATGAGCCACTTGCCGTCGGTCGTCGGGGCGATCGTCGTCATGCCCGGACGGCCGCCGCCGATCTCCGTCTTGCCGCTGCCCATGCTCACCGTGGCGCCGGGGACGTCCACGACCGGGCTGCTCCAGGTGGTGCCGCTGCCGCCGTCCCAGGTGCGGTGGAGGAGGACCTGGCCCTTGGAGTCCGTGGCCGTGTCGTTGTCCGGGTCGAGGGCCGGGGCGCCGGTGGTGGTGTCGTATCCGGTGTAGTCGCTCTCGTCGGAGTAGTAGGCGATGAGCGTGCCGTTGTGGGCGAGCAGGTGGGGTTCCCACACGGGGTCGACCTGGGCGGCGGTGTTGGCGGTCGAGACGCGGCCGACGCTGCCCGCGCTGCCGCCCTGCCAGCCGCCGGCCGCGATGATGTTCTCGAAGCTCCAGGTGGCGCCGTCGTCCGTACTGGCGTACAGGGCGAGCGCCACGTCCTTGCGGTCACCGTCACCGGACGGCGTCCAGCTGGAGTTCGCGGCCTTCTGCTCCTCGTAGTAGTAGTCGTCGCCCGAGACGATGCTCGCGAGCAGCAGCGTCCCCGCGCTCAGCGAGCCGACGTCCTGCGGGAGGACGTAGAGGTACGGGTTGGTCCAGTTGCTCGTGTACTTCGCGTACGCGGAGTCGCCGGAGAGATAGGCGGGGGCCTTGACGTCGGCGAGCTTGGACCAGGTCGTGCCGTCGTCGTCGCTCTTGTAGACCGGCATCGTCTGGCCCACCGGAGCGCTCTCGCTGTCCTCGAACGTGGCCACGATCCGGCCGTCCGGCAGCTGGGCCGACTTCGGGTAGAGCACGCAGGGGCTCTTGTTGCACGCGGCGGTGTTGGTCGCCGTATACAGATTCGCGGTACTCGGCTGATATGCCGACGCAGTTGTCGCGGAGGCGACGGCGAATGCCACGCCTATGCCGAAGGCCGTCGCCGAAGCGAAAGCCTTTCGCGCCCAGGATCGTTTCAACGGCGTTCCTTTGAAAAGGGAGGTGCGGGGAGGAAGCCAGTATTCGCAGGGGACACCGCACTGTCACCGGCACATTGCGAAAGGGTTTCGCAGGGCGGCGGGTTACGGGGTATTGACTCGGCGACGGACGGAAGTCGAGGTCCGCAGGACGAGTTCCGTCGCCAGCTCGATCCGCGGGGACGCGGGCGGGCGGCCCTGGGCGAGATCCATGAGCACCCGGGTCGCCTCCCGCCCCAGTTCCTCGAAGGGCTGGCGCACCGCGCTCAGCGGCGGGCAGGCCATGGCCGCCACCAGCGTGTCGTCGAAGGACATCACCGCCAGGTCCTCCGGTACCGAGAGCCCCAGCTGCCGGGCGGCCTCCAGCACGCCGAGCGCCTGCGCGTCGCTGGCCGCGAATACGGCCGTGGGCGGGTCGCCGGCCCGCAGGATCTGCAGGCTGGCGGCGAGCGCCTCGGCGAAGTCGAAGTCGGTCGAGCGCACGATCGCCGCGTCGTAGGCGATCCCGGCCTCCTCGATCGCGGCCCGGTAGCCGTGCACGCGCGCCGCGCCGGCGAGGGAGTGCGAGCGGCCCGCGACCATGCCGACACGGGTGTGCCCCAGCCCCAGCAGATGCTGGACGGCCTCCCGCGCCCCGCTCCAGTTCGTCACCCCGATGCTGGGGATGTCCTCCGACGGCGCGCTGAGCGGGTCGATCAGCACCACCGGCAGCCGCTGCTCGACGATGCGCCGCTGGTCCTCCTCGGCCAGCATCGAGATGACGATCACGATGCCCGCCGCGCCGAGCGCGACGCACTCCTCCAGCCACCCGGAGATCGAGCGCCGGCTCGTCGTCCCGGTGACCACGTCGATGCCGAGTTCCCCGGCCGCGTCCACGATGCCCCGGGCGACCTCCAGCGTGTACGGGCCGGACAGGTCGCGGAAGACGACGATGATCTGCCGTGGCGTCGCGGGATCCCGCTCCCACGGGCGGACGTAGCCGCAGCGCGCGAGCAGTTCCTCGACCCGTTCCCGGGTCGCCTCGCCCACGTCCCGGCGCCGGTGCACCACCTTGGACACGGTGCTGAGCGAGACCCCCGCCTCGGCGGCGATGCTCGTCAGCAGACCGTACTGCGCTTCCTGCCGGCCCTTGCCTCGACCTGTCACCCGATGTCCGTTCCGTGCGCGGGACATCGATGCGCCGGACCGCACCGCGTACCTGGCCAGAAACCCCGCCGCAAGGTAACGGGGCCCGGTACGGGGTGGCAAGACCGGCGCAGACGCGACGACCGGGTCTTCGCAGACCCTTCAGTTCACGCGTATGACCCGCTTGGAAATGCGCCAGCCGTCGGCGGTGTGCCGCAGGTCGTCCATGTACACGGCGCTGATGACGGTACCGCCGTCCACGACGCCCAGGCCCTTGGACCGGACATGAGCCTCGTCGCCCGGGCCGTCCGACACGACGATGTTCGTCGTGTGGTGGGCCCGCGCGTGCCCCTCGGCACCCAGGACAGCGGTGACCGCGTCCAGTCCGACGGCCGGCTGGAGGCCGAAGGCGCTTGCGTCCCAGACCGCGTCCTCGGTGAGGACCTCGCCCAGGCGGTCCAGCTCGCGATCGTCCATGATGTGGCCCCACAGAGCCAGCACCCGGGAAATTTCGAGGGCGTCTTCGTTCGTGAGTTTCATCTCGGCTCTTCCGATCTCCGTGTCGCGGGGAGGAACGAGTGGCTGGGGGCGTCGCTCAGACGCCGCTGAGCATCGCCAGAACCTGGTCGTAGGAGCCGTTGGCCTCCGCGTCGCGCACGAACCGGGCGCGCTCGACGACGAGTTCCTTCGCGTCGGGCTGCTCGCGCAGCAGGTCCAGGGTCTCGGTGAGGAAGTCGTCCAGCGGCATGGACCTCTCCGAGTCCTGCTGCCCCAGCAGGGTCGTGCGCACGCCCGGCGGGGCCACCTCGATCACCTGGACGCCGGCGCCGGCACCGGCGAGCTGCACACGCAGGCTCTCGGAGAAGGAGTGCAGCGCGGCCTTGGTCGCGTTGTAGGTGGGGGTGCCCGGCATCGGTACGAAGGCCAGCGCGGAGGTGACGTTCATGACGGCCGCGTCGGCCTTGCCGATCAGCAGCGGCAGGAAGGCGTACGTCATCCGGATCGTGCCGAGCAGGTTGACCGTGACGTGGTCCTCGGCGACCGGGAGCGCGGCCGGGTCGAGGAGGTTCTCCCGCAGCATGATGCCGGCGTTGTTGACCAGGACGTTCAGCCCGGGGTGGCTCGCCGCCACCGTCTCGGCGGC